>JAHCBA010000033.1 GCA_019634625.1 Verrucomicrobiia bacterium | reverse complement strand
CTTGAATTCTTGGAGGAAGACGGAGAGGTCGGCGATGCGGGAGAGGACGGCCTGGCGGATGTCGTCGGGGATGGGTTGGCCCTTATTGAGGGCGGCGCGGGCGAGGGTGGGGAGAGTGGCCTTGGGGCCGTAGAAGTCCTCGAGTTTGGCAAGGATGACGTCGTCCGGGATGGAGTCTGGTAGGGGTTTGGGAGGGACGCGGATGAGGAGATGGAAGTGGTTGGACATCATGCAGAAGGTGATGATGTCGATGTCGCAGAAGCGGGCGAGGTGATGGAGGATGTTGAGGAGTTTGTGCTTGGCGGAGTCGTCGAGGAGTGGAAGGCGGCCGGCGACGCGGGACATGCAGTGATAGACTGCGGGGAGGGAGGGGTCGGCCTTGATGCGAGGGGTTCTCATAGGGTGGGGGCGTGCGGGATGTCAGTTCGGCGAGCGTGAGAGAGGTGGGTGCGGGTGAACGGGAGCGTGATGTGAATGAATGAAGGGTGAGATGTGGGGGTGGGGAGAGTCAATACTAAATACCTGTCCCATTGTTTTCGGATTTGCCCGTGACAGGTGAAGACGTTTGGCGCGGAATGGGGCGGTTGCGGTGAGGCAGAGCGCGTTGTTTTTCAGACCGAAGCTGTTCGAGACCCTGAGGTCCTATTCCATGGGGGATCTGGGGCGGGACCTGACGGCTGGGGTGACGGTGGGGGTGGTGGCGTTGCCGCTGGCGCTGGCGTTCGGGATTGCGTCGGTGGAAAGCCCGAGCGCGGGGTTGTACACGGCCATTGTGGCGGGGTTTCTGATTTCCTTTCTTGGGGGAAGCCGGGTGAGCGTGGGGGGGCCTACGGGGGCGTTCATCGGGGTGGTGTACGCGGTGTACGCGCAGCACGGGATGGCCAATCTCGCGGTGTGCACGATCCTGGCGGGACTGATGCTGCTGGCGATGGGCTGGGCGCGGCTGGGGGGGCTCATCAAGTACATCCCGTACCCGGTGACCGGCGGATTCACGGCGGGGATCGCGGTCATCATCTTCAGTTCGCAATGGCGCGAATTGCTCGGGATCCCGCTGGCGGCCGGGGAGAAGGTGCCGCCGGAGTTTGTTTGGAAGGTGGTGTTCGTGGCCCGGCATGTGGCGGACATCAATCCGTGGAGCGTGTTGCTGGCTGTGGGATCGATGGTGCTGATCTTCGGCTGGCCGGCGCGGTGGCAGCGGATTCTGCCGGGGAGCATCGGTGCGATGGTGCTGGGGACGGTGGCGGTGGTGGTGTGGCAGCTGGACAGCCGGTGCGGGGTGGCGACGGTGGGAACGGCGTTCGGGGACATTCCGACTTCCCTGCCTCCGCTGACCCTCCCGGCCATCCCGTGGGCGGAGTTGCCGGTGCTGTTTCGTCCGGCGTTCACCATCGCCATGCTGGCGGCCATCGAATCGCTGCTGTGTGCGGTGGTGGCGGACGGGATGATCGACGACCGGCACGACTCGAACCAGGAGTTGCTGGCGCAGGGGGTGGCGAACATCGGGTCGGGATTGCTGGGGGGCATTCCGGCGACGGGCGCGATTGCGCGAACGGCGACGAATATCCGCAATGGGGGACGGACGCCGGTGGCGGGCATGGTGCATGCGCTGGTGCTGCTGGGGATCGTGCTCTTCGCGGCGCCGCTGGCGCGGAACATCCCGCTGGCGACGCTGGGGGCGGTGCTGGTGAACGTGGCGATGCGGATGGGGGAGTGGCACAATTTCCGGCGTCTGCTGCGATGGCCGAGGGGGGATGCGGGAGTGTTTCTGCTGACCTTCGCGTTGACGGTGCTGTTTGACCTGACGTTTGCGGTGGAGGTCGGACTGCTGCTGGCGGCGGCGCTGTTCATCCACCGGATTGTTTCGACGACGCAGATCATCGCGGCCGATGCGCGGGAGACCTCGGACGTTCCGGAGAACCGGACTGAAGGGAAGGCGATTCCGGCGGGGGTGGTGTCATTCCGGTTGGTGGGGGCGTTTCTCTTTGGCGCGGCGGACAAGCTGGAGACTGCGCTGAAGCGGCTGCAGGAACGGCCGAAGGTGCTGATCCTGCGGATGCAGGACGTGCTGGCGATGGACGCGACCGGGTTGAATGCGCTGGAGGAGATCCAGGAGAAGTGGGCGAGTTACGGATCGCGGATTGTGTTCAGCGGCGCCCACACGCAGCCGCTGATGGCGTTGAGCCAGGCGGGGATGATCGAGAAGTGGGGGCCGGAGAACTTCTGCGGGAACTTCGATGAGGCGCTGGCGAGGGCGCGGGAGATCGTGGGGGGAGGGGGGTAAGCACGAAAGGCTTGGGTGGGAAGGGGGGCTGGCTTAGAACCCGGGGCGTTCCTGCATGCCCCAGATTCCGTTTGAACTGACGACGGTCGGAGCGCGGCTGGCCGCCGGATGGTGGTGGCTGACCGCTCCGGGTTTTCCGGAGGTCGGGGTGCTGGGGGAGAGCGCGGCGGCGGCGGAGCGGGTGCTGGTGGCGCGGGTGCGTCAGGTGCTGGGGAAGACGCCGCTGATGGAGATCCACCGGCGGCGGGGCCGGGTGGAGGCCGAGGTTCGGCAGCGGACGCTGCGATTGACGCCGATGGTGCGGCATCCGTGGTGGGGCGAGCCGGTGGATCTGACGGTGGATTACGTGCTGTGGCATGAGGGCGGTGAGACGGACACGGTGCTGGCGTGGGTACCGGTGCTGGCGCTGACGGTGGTGGTGCAGGGGCGGCAGGATCTGGAGAAGCGGTTGGAGTCGGAGGTGCGGGGGGCGTTGGCGCGCCGGCGTCTGATGGGAACCCTCGGGGGACTGGCGCGGCTATGGCAGCCGGAGGGGTTGGAGACGGGGCGGATCGAGATTGTGGTGGAGGTGCCGACGACGAAGCAGGAGGCGTTGGCGCGGGAAGAGGATCGGGAGTCGGACCGGCGGGTGCTGGAGGAGGTGGGGCTGGACGTGGGGAAGGAGCGGATCGAAGCGACGTGGGAGAACGAGGGGGTGGTGGGAAGACTGGCGACCGTGCTGGGGGGGAATCCGCCGCGGAGTGTGCTGCTGGTGGGGCCGTCGGGGGTGGGCAAGACGGCGGCCTTCCGGGAACTGGTGCGGCGGCGGCAGGAGCTGGGATTCCCGGACACCCCGTTTTTCGCGACCAGCGGGGCGCGGCTGGTGGCGGGGATGAGCGGGTACGGGATGTGGCAGGAGCGGTGCCTGAAGATGGTGCGGGAGGCGTCGCACCGGCGGGCGGTGGTGCATTTGGGGGGGATCTTCGAGTTGATCCAGGTGGGGGCGAGCGTGGCGAACGCGCAGGGGATCGGATCGTTTCTGCGGCCGCACCTGATGCGCGGGGAACTGCTGGCGGTGACGGAGGCGACGGTCGAGGAACTGGCGCTGGTGGAACGGATGGAGCCGCAGTTGCTGCGGGCCTTCGAGGAGGTGCGCTGCGAGGAACCCGGGATGGACGCCTTCCGGCGGATCCTGCGGGAGACGGGACGGGCGTCGCGGTCGGGCGGGGGCCGGGGGTTGTCGGAGGAGGGGTTGGATGCGGTGGTGCGGCTGCACGCGCGGTACGGCGGGTATTCGGCGCGTCCGGGCCGGGCGTTGCGGTTTGTGCGGCCGCTGTTGCAGGAGGGGGTGTCCGGGGACGGCATGGCGGGCGGGGGGAAGGTGGAGGTGGAGGCGACATTGGAGGTGGATGGGGCGCGGGTGCGGGAGGCGTTCCGGCGGGAGACGGGGTTGCCGCGGTGGCTGCTGGACGAGACGGTGGCCTTCGATCCGGACGCGGCGAGGCGGTGGTTTGAGGAGCGGGTGATCGGGCAGGAGGAGGCGGTGGAGGCGGTGGTGTCCACGCTGGCGCTGGTGAAGACGCGGCTGGCGCGGCCGCGGCGGCCGCTGGCGTCGTTCCTGTTTGTGGGGCCGACGGGGGTGGGGAAGACGGAGATGGTGAAGGCGCAGGCGGAGTACCTGTTCGGGGACCGGACGCGGATGGTGCGGTTCGACATGAGCGAGTATGCGCACGGGGATGCGGTGGAGCGGCTGGCGGGCGGGGCGTGGGACCGGGAGGGGCTGCTGACGGCGCGGTTGCGGGAGCAGCCGTTCTGCGTGGTGCTGCTGGACGAGTTCGAGAAGGCGCATCCGGCGGTGCACGACCTGTTGCTGCAGGTGCTGGGGGAGGCGCGGTTGACGGATGCGGCGGGCCGGCTGGCGTGGTTCGGGAACGCGGTGGTGGTGCTGACTTCGAATCTCGGGGCGCAGGAATTTCAGAGGGCGCCGGCGGGATTTCGGGCTGATGCGGGGGCGCGTCGGGACGCGCGGGAACATTTCACCGGGGTGGTGGAGCGATTCCTCAGGCCGGAGATGGTGAACCGGCTGGACGGGATCATTCCGTTCCTGCCGCTGGACGAGGGGGCGGCGTTGGCGGTGACACGCCGGGAGTTGGGGCGGGCGCTGGAGCGGGACGGGATTCGGCGGCGGATGGTGGAGGTGGACTGCGATCCGGCGCTGGCGGAGCACCTGATGCGGCTGGGATTCGATCCGGCGTACGGGGCGCGGCCGTTGCAGCGGGTGATCGAGCGGGAACTGCTGGTGCCGCTGGCGCATGCGCTCAACGGGTTTGCGGAGGACCAGCCGGTGCAGGCCTGGGCGACGGTCTCGGCGGGCGCGTTGCGGGTCCGGTGCACCGGGGTGCGACCGGCTGGGCCGGAGGATCCGCGCCGGGATCTGGCGGGGGTGGCGACCGGGTTGTCGGAACTTCGGCGCCGGGCGCAGCGGCTGCGTCGGAGCGCGGCGGTGCGGGAACTCGAGAACGCGGTGCACCGGGCGGAGGAATTGCGGGCGCGGATGGGACGGGGCCAGTGGGTGGATGCGTCCTCGGCGGAGGCGGTGGCGCGTCTGCCGCGGCGGCAGGCGCTGTTGCGGGCCTTGGAAGGCCTGGAGTTGCGGAGTGCGGAAGCCGAGGCCGGGGCGCTGGTGGGATTTCACACGAGCCGGGAGGAGGCGTGCCTGCCGGAGGCGCAGGGGGCGGCGGAGGGGTTGACGAAGGAGATGCAGGGCGCGCTGGAGGAGTTGTTGTGGGACCGGACGCGGCGGCCGGATCGGATCCTGCTGGGGTTGTATCACCGGGGCGATCCGGCGGTGTTCGCGGGATGGGTGCGGGCGATGGTGAAGCTGGCGCGGGAACGGGAACTGGCGGTGCGGGGGCATTTCCTGGTGGAGGGCGGGTCACTGACCATCGGGCGCCAGGCGGTGCGACTGCGGGTGGTGCCGGACGTGATGCGGCACCTGGATGCGGGGGGGGATGGGCTGAGGTACGGGCTGGTGCTGGAGATCGAGGGGCGGCTGGCCCTGCCGAAGCTGGAGGTGGTGGCCGGCTGGCATGCGGTGCGACGGAACCGCGAGACGCAGCCGTTGCTGGCGCGCATCGAAGCGGCGGATCTGTTGAAGTACCGTCCGCCGCCCGAGTTGGGGGCGAGGAGTTGGGGAGGGGATTCGCCACGCTACCTGTGGGACCAGGATGAGGGGATGCTGAGCGACCGGACGGGGACGCGGCGTGCCTGGAACGGGGACATCCGGGCGGGGCTGGAACCCTTCCTGACGGCGGCGTTCGAGGCCCGCCTGAACGAGCCGCTGACGCCATGAACTGTCCGGTCCCGATCTATGTCGAGGAGCGCGTTGTGAACGGCGCGACGCAGTACCATGTGCGGGGGTTGCCCGTGGGGGAACCGCACCGGACGGGGGACCGGTTGTCGCGGGCGCTGGCCCGGTTGACGACGGATCTGCGGCGGCAATTTGCGGCGCTGGCGGCGAAGCCGAGTCATGAGGAACTGATGGCGGCGTTTCTGGTGCCGCCGCTGGACGAGGCCTGGGTGACACTGCGGCTGGAGGGGCCGTGGGGCAGCGCGAAGGTGGGGGTGCTGCTGGTGGCGTGGGAGGCGTTCGAGCGGCGGGTGGTGCGGGTGCCGGCGCTGGAGGACGTGTATTTCGAGGTGGGGCGGGGGGAGGATCTGGTGGAGCGGGCGACGACGGCGTTGCAGCGGCATTTCCGGGACCGGGTCCAGCGTGACGAATCGGAGAGCGAACGGCCGGCGGTGGTGTTGTCGGCACGGCGGGCGTGGCTGACGCGGGTCGAGGTGCCGGTGGACGTGCCGGTGCACTTTGCCGAAGAGGAGCGTCCACGTTTTGCGCAACTCGGCGGTCCGGCGACCGAGTCCGGGGCGGTGGCGCTGGAGCGGGTGGGCCGGTGCCTGAACGCGCTGTATCCGGAGGAACTGGACCGGGCGGAGGAACGGGAGCGGGAGGTGGACGAACTGGCCGGGCTGCTGACGGGCGGGGAACGGCGGCCGGTGCTGGTGCTGGGGGCCCGAAGTTCGGGGAAGACGGCGGTGGTGCACGAGGCGCTGCATCGTCTGCTGGCGCGGCGGGAGGAGGGGGATGGGGCGGCGCGGCAATGGTGGCAGATTGCGCCGGCGCGGCTGGTTTCGGGGATGTCGTACCTGGGGCAGTGGGAGCAGCGGCTGATGGCGATTCTCGAGGAGGCGAAGCGGCGGGATCACGTGCTGTATTTCGATGATCTGCCGGGGTTGTTCCTGGCCGGGATCAGCGCGCATTCGCGGCTCACGGTGGCGCATGTGCTGAAGCCGTGGATCGAGCGGCGGGACATCCGGTTGTTGTGCGAGGTGACGCCCGAGGGGTGGCGGGCGTTGCGCGAACGGGACCGGGGGTTTGCCGACCTGTTCCAGATCCTGCGGGTGCCGGCGCTGGACGAGGCGGCGACGTACCGTTGCCTGGTGGCGGTGCAGCGGCGCCTCGAGGAACGGCAGAATTGCCGGCTGACGCTGGATGTCCTGCCGGCGGTGGTGGACCTGGTGGGGCGGCACGACGGCGAGGCGGAGTTTCCGGGGAAGGCGGCGGGGTTTCTGCGCCAGGTGGCGTTGAAGCGGCAGGGTCAGACGATCGGGCGGCCCGAGGTGATCGCCGAGTTTCATGACCGGACGGGCCTGAGTCCGATCTTCCTGGACCGGCGCCGTCAGTGGGGTTCGGAGGAGGTGTTCGAGGCACTGGCGCGGCGGGTGGTGGGACAGGCGGCGGCGTTGCGGGCGGCGGCGGACATTGTGGGGCTGGCGCGGGCCCGGTTGAACGATCCCGGGAAGCCGCTGGGCAGCCTGCTGTTTCTCGGGCCGAGCGGGGTGGGGAAGACGGAATGCGCGAAGGCGCTGGCGGCGTTTCTCTTCGGGGATGCGGACCGGCTGGTGCGGTTCGACATGAACGAATATGTCACGCCGGCGGCGGTGGCGCGGCTGACGGGGACGCTGGGCGATCCGGAGGGGTTGCTGACCGGGGCGGTGCGACGCCAGCCGTACGCGGTGGTGCTGTTCGACGAGATCGAGAAGGCCGATCCGCGGGCGCACGATCTGCTGTTGTCGGTGCTGGGGGAGGGGCGGCTGACGGATGCGTACGGGAGGACGGCGGGGTTTTCGGGCTGCCTGGTGGTGATGACCTCGAACCTGGGGGTGCGGGAGGCGGGGCAACGGCTCGGGTTCGTGCCGGACGGCACCGATGCGGAAGCGGTGTTTGTGGATGCGGCGCGGGCGTTTTTCCGTCCGGAGTTTTTCAACCGGCTGGACCGGGTGATTCCGTTCCGGGCGCTGGACCGGGACGAGCTGGCGCGACTGGCGGACCGGCATCTGGCGGCGGTCCTGAACCGGCACGGGTTGCATCAGCGGCGATGCGTGGTGCGGGTGGAGGCGGGGGCGATGGACCGATGGATCGAGAGCGGACGGGATCCCCGGCTTGGGGCGCGGGCGTTGAAGCGGGCGGTGGAACGGGACGTGGCGCAGCCCCTGGCGCGGCGTCTGGTCGAGACGGTGGCGGGGGACGTGGTGCGGATTGCGCTGCGGGCGGGTCCGACGGGACTGGAGGTGGGGGCGCACCCGTTGCGACCGGCGGTGCGGCAGGACCGGCCGGGGGGGTGGCGCGACGCGGGGCCGGAGGAACGCGAGGCGGATTGGGAGAGCCGGATCGGGCGGTTGGAAGAGTGGGTGGACCGGCTGGCGCCGGCGGGGCCGGTGGGGATGAGCGGGTTGGGGGTGGAGGAGGCGAGGTATTTTGCGGCACGGGAACAGTGGCGCCGGGTGCGGGCGATTTTCCGCCGGGCATTGGCTGAGGGGGGACATCATGGCGGCGCGGGGGCGAGGATGCAGCCGCTGAGGCGCGGGCACCGGCGGGCCGCACGATTCAAGGAAGCGGAGTCGGACGCGGGCGTTTCCGAGGAGACGACGCCGTTTCAGCCGTCGGGCGGCGAGGGGATGCCGGGCGGGGGATCGGGGATGGGTCTGTGGGAGGAGCTGGCGGGGGAGGCGTGCCTGTTGGATCACCTGTTGCGGGCGGCGAAGGAGGAGCGGGTGCGGGTGACGTTTGGGATCGACGGGGGCGGGGGCGTGGCGCTGCCGGCGGGCTGGCTGAAGGCGTACCACGACTGCCTGTCAGGACTGTGGGGTTACCGGTGCGAGGCGGTCGGCGGCGAGGAAGACCTGATGAACGGGCGTCCGTGCGGGGTGGAGTTCGCCGGGCCCGGGGCGCTGGGGTTGGCGGGTTCCGAGGCGGGTCTGCAAAGTGTCGAAGGGCCGGACGGCCGCCTGTTGATCCTGCGGGTGGGCGTGGAGGAAGCGCCGGATGCGGAGAAGGGGACGGATGGTTTGGGACTGGCGGGTGGGCCGGGGACGGATGGGGGCGGATGGTTGTTGAGGGCGTTCCGGCATCCGAACCGGCTGGTGGACCACCGGAGCGGCTGGGAACTGATCGGGCCGTTCACCGGCTGGCATTTGCGGCAGTTGCTGCTGCGGGCGTTGCCGTGGCCCGGGGAACGGGGAGGGCCGCCGGGAGCGGTGTGAAGCGCGATCACGGGAGGATTCATGCCACGACTCACCCAGGTTCCCGTCTGTCTCTGGCGCGATGGCGCCGGGGGGTTCACGGCGACGCTGGTGCAGGACTTCGAGAACGCCTCGGCGGTGGGATTGACGGCGGACGAGGCGCTGCGGCAGATGAAGGAGTTCCTCCAGTGGGCGTGCGAAGCGCAGTGCTGGCGGGTGGAGACGGATCTCGAGAAGGTGGCGCTGACCGAGGTGAAGGTGTCGGTCCGGCCCGAGCATCGATCGGGGGAACGGCGGGTCCTGGGGGAGCAACCGGCGACGATGCGGGTGCCCTGCGTCTGGGCCTGGGACGTCGCCCGGGGCTGGGTGGCGTCGCTGCCCACGTTGGGGGTGCATTTCGACTTCGCCGAACCGGAGCGCCTCAAGGAACTGGTGGTGCATTATGCGCAGTCGGCGATGCAGGGGCTGGGCCCGAACGAACTGGCCCTGCGCCTGCGGGTCCGGGACGTGGAACTGCGGATGGTGCCGGTGCGGGTTGGGGGGACGGGTCGGGGAGGAGCAACCCGGATGGAGTCGCGTTGGCCGGCGTTGACGGCGGTGGCCGAGGCGGTCCAGGGAGCGCATGGAGTTCAGTCGAGGATCGGCCCGGCATGGGAACGGGGTGAGGCGGTGGAGCGCCTGGTGGCGCGATTGCGGGACGGCCGGGCCAACCTGGCGGTGGTGGGGGAACCCGGGGTGGGGAAGACAACGGTTCTGGCCGAGGCCTTTCGGCGTCTGGCCCGGCTGCCCACGGCGCCGGCGTCGGGGGAGGAGTTGCCGGGGGAGGAAGAGGCGGTTCCGACCGGGAACCGGTACTGGCTGACCGGGGCGGCCCGGTTGATTGCGGGGATGCAGTATCTGGGACAGTGGGAGGCGCGGTGCGAGGAGATGATCGGGGAACTGGCGGACGCGGGCGGGATCCTGTGGGTGGAGAGTCTGATCGATCTCGTGCGCCTGGGCGGGTCCGGGCCGGGCGACAGTGTGGCGGCCTTCCTGCTGCCGTTCCTGACGCGGGGCGAACTGCGGATGGTGGCCGAAGCGCAGCCTGCGGAAATCGAGGCGTGCCGGCGTTTGCTGCCCGGCTGGGTGGATGCCTTCGAGGTCTGCCGGATCGAACCCATGACGGAAGGGGCGACGCTGTCGGCCCTGCGCAAGATGACTGCGGCGGCGTCCCAGGCGCGGCGGGTCGAGGTGGTGCCGGGGGCGGTCGAGGCGGCGGCGCGATTGTTCCAGAGGTTTCGGCCAGGCGAGACGCTGCCGGGGCCGGCGGCGCAGTTTCTGCGGCGGGTGGTGGATCGGGTGTCCGCTGCGGGAACGGCCCAGCTCGACGCTCCTGCGGTGTGGAAGGAGTTCACCCGGGCGACGGGGTTGCCGGAGACGTTGTACCGGGATGACCGGCCGCTGCCGCACGAGGAGGTGCGACTGGCGCTGGCGGCGCGGGTGGTGGGTCAGGACGCGGGATGCGAGGCAGCGGCGAACGTGGTGACGACCCTGAAGGCGGGCCTGAACGATCCGGCGCGACCGGTGGCCGCGCTGTTCTTCTGCGGTCCGACCGGGGTTGGCAAGACCGCTCTGGCCCAGACCCTGGCGCAGTTCCTGTTCGGGCATGGGGAGGGGGCGTCCGACCGGTTGGTGCGGCTCGACATGAGCGAGTATGCGGGGCCGACGGCGGCGGACCGGTTGCTGCAGCGGCCTGATGGCGAACCGGCCGCGTGGATCGCGCAGGTGCGGCGCCAGCCGTTCTCGGTGCTGCTGCTGGACGAGATCGAGAAGGCGGCGCCGGAGGTGTTTGATCTGCTGCTGGGACTGCTGGACGAGGGGAGGCTCACGGACCGGCTGGGGCGGACCACGACGTTCCGGAGCACGGTGGTGATCATGACCTCGAATTTGGGGGCCAGCGCGGCGGGGGCGCTGGGGTTCGGCACCGGGGGCGGGCCGGCCTACGAGGCGGAGGCGATGTCGTTCTTCCGTCCGGAGTTCTTCAACCGGCTGGACAGCGTGGTGACGTTCTCACCGTTGCCGCCCGAGGTGGTGCGGCGCATCGCCCGGCTGGAACTCGAAGGGGTGCCGGAGCGGGAAGGGATGGCGCGCGCCGGTTTGAAGATGGTCTGGGATCCGGAATTGGAGGCGCACCTGGCGGCGGTGGGTTTCGACCGGCGTTACGGGGCCCGGCCGCTGCAAAGGACCGTCGAGCGCGAGGTGGTGCGACCGCTGGCGGCCTTCCTTCTGAAGCATCCGGATCTCTCGCACTGCACTTTGCGCGCCCGATTGGTGGAGGGGCGGGTCGTGTGGGAGATCGAAGGTTGAGACGGGCCCCGGGTCATCGGTGCCGTCCGGGCGGCGCTTACGGAGTCGAAGCGAGTGTCTTGTCCTCGATGCGGTACAGGGCGGCGGCGGTCCGGAGAAACAGGGCTCCGTCGGCGACGGCCTTGGAGGCCATGATCGGGTCGGGCAGTTCGTTCCTGGCGAGCACATGGAAGGTGGTTCCGGGCCGGACGACGGCCGTGGTGCCGTTGCGGCCGGGGATGTAGATGCGGCCATCGGCGTGGAGCAGGGAGGCGCTGTGATCGCCGCCGAGGCGTTCGCGGTAGTGTTCGCGGCCGGTCTTCGCATCGAGGCAGGTCAGGAGGCCGCCGGAGTCGGAGACGAAATAGAGTTCCTCTCCGACGATGACCGGGGACGGCATGGTGGGAACGCCCCGGGTGTAACGCCAGGCGATGGAAGGTTCGGCGCCTCCGCCGTAGCGGATGGCGAGCAACTCGGGGCGCAAGTAGCCGGTGCTGAGATAGATCATTCCGTGGCCGACCACCGGGCGGGCGGACAGCGAGAAGCTGAGGGTGCCCAGATCGAGCTTCCACAATTCGCGGCCGGTGGCGGGGTCGTAGGCGTAGAGCCAGTTCGGTCCGGGGGAGATCAGCGTTTCCCGGCCCTCCACCTCGATCACCAGCGGGGTGGCGTAGGATTTCTTGAGCTGGGGATTGGTGTGCATGCTGCCGGTGCGGTCCGTCTTCCAGACCACCTGACCGGAGTGCTTGTCGAGGGCGACGACGTACTGGAGGTCGCTGCCGTCCATGTGGACGATCACCAGGTTGCGCCAGAGGATGGGCGAGCTGCCCGGCCCGTTTTCGTGCTGAATCTTCAGGTCCGAGTTCCGCCAGAGTAGCTCTCCGGATGCAGTGTCCAGGCAGACCGTGCCGGATGCTCCGAAGTGAGCATAAAGCCGGCCGGGCTCGAGGACCGGCGTGGGCGAGGCGTAGCTGTTCAACCGGTGGACCCACTGGGGTTCCCGCTCGGTGAACAGGGAGATGTCCCGGAGGATCCTGCCCGACTCCCGGCTGACGCAGACGGCCCGATACTCGACTGCCTCCATCAGCGTGAGCGGTTGATCGCCGGTATTGGCCAGGAGCCGGCGCGCAGCGTCCTCGGCGCTGGCCTCGGTTTCGAGGGCCGTGGTCAGCCAGATCTGATCGCCCGCAATGACAGGCGACGACCATCCACGTCCGGGAATCGGCGTCTTCCAAGTGACGTTTTGAGTGTCGCTCCAGTGAAGGGCGACTCCGCGATCGGGTGCATGTCCCTGGGCGCCGGGGCCGCGCCATTCCGGCCATTCAAGAGGTTCCGCGAGGGCGACGGAAGCCGTCGAGGCGAGGACGACCAAGGATTCAAGGACGCGGTTCATGCGTGGCGATGAGGGTGCAGAGGGAAATTCGACAGGTCGGGGAACTCAAGGGGATTCGTTGGGTGAAAAATATAAAGCCAGGCACATTACTATTTACTCGTTCTCAACATAACAGCTGACACTTTGTTGTTGACGCTAACCCGATAGACAAGTACTCAAATATAAAGACAGGCACATTTTTATTTGCTCGTTCCCCGTTCCTTAGCAATAAAGCTGACACAGCACAGCAATCAGCAATAAACCTGACAGCTTGTTGTTGACGCTGGCCCGCATTCCTCAGTAATAAAGCTGACACTTTATTATTGACGCTGGCCCGATGGTCAGGTGCTACCCGCCACGAATGGATGGCCGTGGGCTGTCGGGAGTGCAGGATTCGCGTCATCCGCTCCATCCGGGGCCGGACGCCGCAATCGTGCGGGCGGCTGATCGATGGACGGTCCGAATTCAAGATGAAGAACAGACACCCGATCCGCACCCCGGTTCCCCTGTCGCCGCTGCTCCTGCTGCTGGCGAGCGCATGGTGTTTCGTCCTGCCGGCCTGGGGCGAGGTTCACGCTGCGACACCCCGTATCGAGACTGGGTTGGCGGAGGTCGGCGCCGCCGCGACGGCTGTCCCGGACCGCGGGCAGGCGGCCAACCCGATCCTGTGGGCGGACGTGCCGGACCTGGCAATGATCCGGGTGGGCGAGACGTACTACATGAGCAGCACCACGATGCATTTGAGTCCGGGACTGCCCATCATGCGTTCGAAGGATCTGGTGAACTGGGAACTGGTCGCATACGCCTACGACATCCTGGACGAGGTGGATGAATTGAACCTGACCGGCGGCAAGAGCACCTACGGACGCGGTTCGTGGGCCAGCAGTCTGCGCTTCCACAAGGGGACCTACTACGCCACGACCTTCGCGCAGACGACCGGGAAGACCCATGTGTACTCGACAAGGGACATCGAGGCGGGGCCCTGGGAGGTGAGATCCTTCCGACCCGCCCTGCATGATCACACGCTCTTCTTCGATGATGACGACCGGGTTTACATGCTCTATGGGGTCGGGGACCTGCGGTTGGTCGAATTGAACGAGGACTTGTCCGGGCTCAAACCGGGAGGTTTCCATTCGATCGTGGTTCCCAACGCGAGTCATGTGGCGGGAGGCGTGATGGGACTGCCGCCCGAGGGTTCGCAACTGTTCAAGATCGACGGCAGGTACTACCTCCTCAACATTGCGTGGCCAAGGGGCGGCATGCGGACGGTGATCCTGCATCGCGCTGACAGGATCACGGGGCCGTACGAGAGCCGGCTCGGGCTCCGGGACAGGGGGGTTGCGCAGGGTGGGCTGATCGACACGCCTGCGGGGGACTGGTTCGCATACCTCTTTCGCGATGCCGGGGCGGTCGGGCGGATTCCCTATCTGGTGCCGGTCCGCTGGGAGGATGGATGGCCGGTGCTGGGCGTGGATGGGAAGGTGCCGGACACGCTGAATCTGCCCCGGAGCCGGGGGGTGATTCCCGGTCTCGTGGCCTCGGATGACTTCGAGCGCCGGCCGGGTGACCGGGCGCTGCCGCGGGTCTGGCAGTGGAACCACAATCCGGACCCCCGGTACTGGTCCGTGACCGAACGTCCTGGCCATCTGCGGCTCACCGCGGGGCGTACGGATCCGGATATTTTGTCCGCTCGCAACACGCTCACCCAACGGACCTTTGGGCCGGTCTGCGCTGGCTCGACCGCGGTGGAGGCCGGGAACCTGAAGGACGGGGATTTCGCGGGGCTGGCGTTGCTGCAGCGGGATTACGGCCTGGTGGGTGTCCGGGTGGAGGGTGGGGCGCGGTTCGTCGAGATGGTCCAGGCACGAGCGGGGGCGTCTTCGACGGAGGAACGGGTGGCCCTGGGGCAGGAGAGGGTGTTCCTGAAGGCCGAGTGCGATTTCCGGGACCAGGCGGACCGGGCGCGGTTCTATTACAGCCTGGATGGAGAGACGTGGGTGGCCATCGGGGGAACCTTGAGGATGAGCTACACGATCCCGCACTTCATGGGGTATCGCTTCGGATTGTTTCAGTACGCGACCCGAACGCCGGGCGGCTACGCGGACTTCGATTTCTTTCGGCTCAGCGACACCCTTACGGACGACCACTGACCGGGTGACTGGACTGCAGTCGGTTGGTACGCGGCAGGACGGTGCCTGCCATGAGGAAGTCGCACGCCTGCTGCGCTCCGATGAACTCAGCCGCTTCGGCGGCTCATTGCAGAGATCCGGAGCGGCGGAGCCGGCTTTTGGCTCCCCATGGGGGGTGGATGCTGCACACTCGCCCGACGATGGCCCTGCTTCAGGTCCGCGAATTGGCGAAGCGCTTTGGCGGGATCCAGGCAGTGGATCGCGTGTCTTTCGAGGTGCGGGAAGGTGAGATCTACGGCTTGCTGGGTCCGAACGGAGCCGGCAAGACGACCACGCTTTCGATGATCTGCGGACTGCTGAGGCCCGACACGGGGAGCGTTACGGTGGCCGGGGCGGGTTTCTGGTCAGACCCGCAGGCGGCACGGCGGGTGATGGGGGTGGTGCCCCAGGAACTCGCGGTGTACGAGGACTTGAGCGGACGTGAGAACCTCGAATTCTGGGGTCGCATCGCCGGGCTGGATGCGCCGGCGTCCCGCCGCCGTGCAGGGGAACTGATCGAGGCGCTGACGCTTGGCGACCGGGCGAAGGACGCCGTCAAGGCGTACTCGGGCGGCATGAAGCGGCGAGTCAACCTGGGTTGCGCGTTGATGCACCGCCCGCGCCTGCTCCTGCTCGATGAACCCACGGTCGGCATCGATCCCCAGGCCCGGGCCAACATCCTCGAATTCGTCCGCGGGCTGGTGCACGGGGGCACGGGGATCCTCTACACGACCCACTATCTCGAGGAGGCGGAGACGCTGTGTGCCCGGATTGGAATCATCGACCGCGGACGACTGTTTGCCGAGGGTACCGTCGAGGAATTGCGGCAACGAACCGGCGAGGACCGCCTCTACTGCGTCGATGCCCGGTTCGAGAATGTCGAGCCCGCCGAGTGGCCGGGTTTTCTGGCGCGGTTCGATGTGGTGCAGAAGACGGACCGGCAACTGGTGGTGGCGGCCCGGGGCGAGCGCGATCCGGCGGAATGCCTGCGCGAGCTGCTGGCGCTGCCCGTGCGGATCGAGAATGTCGCCCTCAAACGCCCCAGCCTCAACGACACCTTTCTGCGCCTCACCGGCCGCGAATTGCGGGAGTAGGAGACCGATGACGTCGATGAGCAACCGGGGATGGCATGGGTCCGGACTTCAGAACGGCTTGGCCGCGGCGCCCGGGCCGCAAGGGGGGGGCGGCCATGATGCGCGCCCTTCTGGTCAAGGATCTGCGACGGGCCCGGCGCAATCCGGTGCCATGGCTGGTGTCGCTGGCGGTTCCGCTGCTGATCACGGGCCTGATCGGATGGATCTTCGGACCCCGGGGCGGAGGGGGCGGGCTTGGGGAGATCCGGGTGGCATTTGTCGATGAGGACCAAACGGCGCTGACCGGTTTTTTGCGGGGGGCGATGGAACAGATGACGACGGCGGAACCGCGCGGGGACGTTCCGTTCCGGTTGCGGGCGCGGTTCGTCGATCGCGGCGAGGCCCTGCGGTTGTTGACCGAAGGGGAGTTGTCGGCGGCGGTGATCGTGCCGGCCGGGTTCACCGACGGGTACCTCGATCTGGAGGCGACGACGTCGATCGAGGTGGTGAAGAACCCGGCGCAGGCCATTCACCCGCGTGTGGTCGAGGAGGCGTTGGGACTGATCACGACGGCACTCAATGCCCTGCGCCTGGTTTCGGGGGACTCGCTGGGCGAGGTTCGGAGCCTGGTCGAGAGGGACGCGCCGCTGTTCGAGAAGCTGGTGGAGGCGGGGGATTTGCTGCGCAACCTGCGGGAGCGGTTGGAACCCGCCGCGGATTACCTGGCCCCGCCGCGGGTCGGATTCACCGAGGTTCAACGTCCCGATGACGCGGCGCCGCAGACGGCTGGATTCGGGAGCGGCATCTTTGCCCATCTGCTCGCCGGGATGGCGGCGATGTTCCTGCTGTATCTGGCGGACCATGCGATGCGGGACCTGTACCGGGAGGAGCGGTTCCGCACCCTCGAACGTTTCAAGACGTTGCGGGAGGGGCTGCTGATGCTGGTGATGGGCAAGGCGGTTTTTGCGGCGTCGATGGTGCTCCTCGGGGCGGCGGTCCTTTTTGGCGGCGGCGCGGTGCTTTTCCAGTTCGCGTGGCAACGGCCGTGGGAGGTCCTGGGGTTGGTGGGAGCCTATGCGGTGTGCGGGGCGGGAATCACCGGATTGCTGGCCGCCCTGGCGGGTCGCGAGCGACGCGCCGACGTTCTGAACAACCTGGCGATCATGGGTCTTGCCCTGGCGGGCGGATGCATGTTTCCGCCGGAGATGCTGCCGGCCTTCCTCCGCGAGAGCATCGCGCCCTTCCTGCCCACGGCGTGGTTCGCCGCCACGGTGCGCGGACTTCAGAACGGCGGTGGAACGGCCGAATGGCTGGTCCCGGCGGGAAAGCTGGTCCTGACGGGGGCCATCGGGCTGGGCGCCGCCACGGCGATCTTCCGGCGCCGGCTGGAACAGGGGGTGCGGGCGTGAGGGCGATTCTGCTCATCGGGCACCACGAGGTGCGGCTGTTCCTGCGCGACCGCGGCATGTACCTCTGGCTGTTCGTGGTGCCTCTGGTGTTCGTGTACTTCATGTCGTTTGCGGCCCCTGCGCCGGGCGGGCCCGACGACGCGCGCCCGGGGGTGCGGATCGACAACCGGGATGCGGGTTTTCTGGGCAGGGTGTTCCTGCGGGAACTGGGTCAGCAGGGGCTCACGCTGCTTGGGGACCAGGACGGGCGCGAGGCCCGGCGGGGGATCACGGTGCCCGCCGATTTCACCGACCGCATCCTCGCGGGCGAAAAGGTTGAACTGGAGCTGCACGTCCTCGAAGGCTCCGACACCGGCATGGCGGAGATCGTGAAGCTCCGCCTGCTGCGCGCCTTGCTGGCGATGAATGCGCGGCTGGCGCGTCACGCCATCGAGCATGCCGGGGCGCCGCCCACCGAGGAAACCCTGCTGGCCCTGATGGAGGTGCCGGAGCCGGTTGGGCTGGTGTCGAGCCATGCCGGGCGGAAGCCACGCCCGGTGGGGTTCGGGTTCTCGCTTCCAGGCAACCTGGTGGCCTATCTCTTCCTCAATCTTCTGATCTTCGGCGGGGCCCGGGTGGCGGAGAACCGCCGGAGCGGATTGCTGGCCCGCCTGGCGACGCAGCCGATCACGACGCGTGAAATCCTCTTCGGTAACCTCTACGCGCTGATGCTGCTGGCGGGGGTGCAGGTCGGCGTCCTTCTGCTGGTCGGGCAGTGGGTGCTTGGGGTGGACGTCGCGGCCAACCTGGTCGGGGTGCTGCTGACGCTGGGGGTTCTGGCCTGGGTGGCGGGTTCGCTGGGAATGCTCATCGGCTTTCTCGTGGCCTCGGAGGACAAGGTCATCGGGATCTGCCTGGCCATCGCCCTGCCGGCGGCGGCGCTGGGCGGGTGCTGGTGGCCGATCGAGATCGCGCCGGCTTTCGCACGCCACCTGGCGAACGCGGTGCCGACGGGCTGGGCTTTGAGTGCCCTCCACACCTTGATCACCTTCGGTGCCGGACTGGACCGGGCGCTGCCGTCCATCGGCGTGCTGGCGCTCTTCGGCATCGCCGCCAATGTTGCCGCCGCGCGCTTCCTGCGCCTCCGGTAGGCGGAGGGGGTGGAGAGGCGGCGAGAACACCAAGCCCAGGACATGGAACGACACCCATCTGCCACGACCGACAGCCTGATCCGACCCGAAGGCAGCCAGCCCGGCTGGCGGTTTGACAACAGTTATGCGCGATTGCCCGGGACCTTCTTCGCCCGGGTGAACCCGACGCCGGTGGCAGCGCCACGCGTGGTGGTCTTCAACCGGGGGCTGGCGGAGGAACTGGGGTTGAACCCGGAGGCATTCGCCAACGGGGAAGCGGCGGCGTGGTTGACGGGGAATGCGGTTCCGGAAGGGGCGGAGCCGATTGCGCAGGCCTATGCCGGCCATCAATTCGGACACCTCGCCCGGCTCGGGGATGGGCGGGCCATTCTGCTGGGGGAACACCTGACTCCGTCGCGCGGGCGGGTGGACATTCAACTCAAGGGGCCGGGGCCGACGCCGTACTCACGGCGGGGCGACGGCCGGGCTGCCCTGGGTCCGATGCTGCGCGAGTACCTGGTCAGCGAGGCCATGCACGCGCTGGGCATTCCCACCACCCGGAGCCTGGCCGTGGCGGCGACTGGCGAACCGGTGTTTCGGGAGCGGGCCCTTCCGGGCGCCGTGCTGACCCGCGTCGCCGCGAGTCATATTCGGGTGGGGACGTTCGAGTACTTCGCCGCGCTGGGCGATGTCGAATCCCTGCGCGTGCTGGCGGAATACACGTTGCGCCGGCATTTCCCCGATCGACTCGGGGCGGACGAGCCGATCCTCGGGCTTCTTGAGGAGGCGGTGGAACGGCAGGCACGCCTCATTGCCGCGTGGATGAGGGTCGGGTTTGTCCATGGCGTCATGAACACCGACAACATGGCGGTCTCCGGGGAGACGATCGATTACGGGCCCTGCGCGTTTGTGGACGCCTACGATCCGGGGACGGTGTTCAGTTCCATCGATCACCAGGGCCGCTATGCCTTGAGCCAGCAACCGGCCATCGCCGCCTGGAACCTGGCGCGGTTTGCCGAGGCGCTGCTGCCGCTGTTTCTCCCGGATCCGAACGCGGCGGTGCCCAAGGTTCAGGCGGTGCTGGACACATTTCAGGATCGCTACCGGCGTCATGCCCGCGCCGCCCGGGCCGGCAAGCTCGGGTTGCTCGAGCCGCAGGTGGAGGACGACACCCTGTTCGAGGAACTGCTGGACTGGATGCACCGCGAGGCGGCGGACCATACGCAGACCTTCCGGGAACTGGCGTCCCGGGTGACCCGCGATCCCGGGGGTTCGAGGGTGGCGGACAGCCAGGAAGCCAGGACAGCGGCACGGATTCCTCCGGAGCCGTGGAGGAACCGGTGGCAGGAACGACTGGCCGCGCAGGGCGCGTCGCCGGAGGCGGTGATGAAGCGAATGAACGCCCACAATCCGGCCGTGATCCCCCGGAATCATGTGGTGGAGGAAGTCCTGGAGGCCGCCACGGAACGGCAGGACCTGGCGCCGTTTCTGGACGTGCTGCGGGCGGTTTCCCGGCCCTACGACGAGGACGGTCAACCGGATCGCCTGCGCCATGCGCCGCCGCCGGGGACGCCGCGATGCCGCACCTTCTGTGGAACCTGAGTCAGGCGCGCCGCAGTTACGACCCGGATTCCATGCTCAAGGCAGGCTTTGCAGGCGGAAGAATCGGGTGTCGGCTGCCGGTTGACGCAGTTCGAAGTGATCCAGTCTGAAGACGGGCGGGCTCTCCACCGCGGACCACGGGCCACGGGCCGGATCGACCGCCGATTCGAGGCCGAAGGGGGCGGCGTCCCCCGGCCAGCGAAGCGCCACCTCGCCGCCTTCCCGGAAGATGCGGAGCGGCGGAGGGGTCAGCACGTCGTTCACCAGTGTGAACCACAGGGGCGAGATCTGAATGGCGAAGGCATCCGAGGTCTGGGCTTTGGCGTACAGCACATTGCCGCTGCCAACGAACTTCAGATCGACTCCGAACGCCATGCGGCCGAGGACGGCCCGGCCCTGGGCATCGCGCAACGGCCCTTCCGGACCCAGCGACGAACCGGTGTCGTCGAAGGGCTCAAGAATCAGGGCGTACCCGAGCCGGTCCCAGTCGTGAAGCACGCAGAAGGCGGTCATGAACCGCATTCCGGTCCAGAAGACCACCGGCCCGAAACCCAGGCGCGACCCGTAGGCGACCTCCGGTCCACGCGGGGTTCCGTCCGGCGCAAAGCAGCGCCGGTACAAGTGGTTGCCCGCCTCCGGGTGCGGGAGCGACACAATCCGGACGGCCGTCGCCGCCACGGTGGCGCCGTTCCAGGCGAGCCGCGGGCCCTGGGCGGTCTGGGCTGCGAAGAGCGGTTGTTCCTCCCGGGTCGGGTTCCCGGCGAGGTCGAAGCGCCGGTAGTACACGGACAACGGCGGACCGGCCGCGCTTTCGCTGTAGCTGGCCACGAAGAAGCCGTCGGGGAGGGGGGCGACATCGTAGTAGTCGCGCTCCGCGCCCTCCACACCCGGGTAGGTCATGGGGGCCAGTCTTCGGAGGGTCCGCTGGACCTCCACGGCGCCGGTGGGATCCACGAGCCAGTAGCGCAGATGGGTGTGGAAGTGGCCCTGGCCCAGTTCCTGCCATGGGAACTCCCGTTCCAGCCACAGGCCGAACACGGCGAACCGGTGTCCGGTCCAGAACACCCGGAAGCCTGCGGTGCGCCCGGCCTCGGCGCCGCTTGGCAGTCCCGGGAGTTGAACCGGGCCCGCCAGCACATCTCCGGTGGCCGACAGCCTGAGGAAGAATGCCTGGGTAAACCCGGAAACCGCCACACCGAAGCCGGCGCCATCGAAGGCGACCGCCGGCTGGTAGCAGGGCCATGGACTCAGGTCATACACCTGATCGATCAGGGTTTGGGCGTCCGGTCCGAGGCGGAAGAAACCCAGGTGCATGGCGCCCCCCACCTGCCGGGCATACACCGCGGCCGCTCCGTTCCCGGTCGCCACCAGATCGCCGGACAAGGCGCCCGGCCCTCCGCTGAACGACAGGGTCTGGCTTGCCCGCCATGTGGGAGCGGCGGAACCGACCGCAGTTCCTCCGAACAGGCATACCACGGTTAACCCGATTCCCTGCAGGCGACGCGTTGGGGAATGGAATCTGGAATGCATGACACGATCCTTTCCTGGAACCGACCGGGGGCCCGCCTCGACTCAACGCCTTGGGACGCGGATCCGGCAACCCTTGGGGGGCGAACGGTCGGAGCCGGTTGGTCACGCAGACCGAGGACGAACCGCATCGACGAGCGATGAGGCCTTGGATCTCCATCTCCGGGCCCTTGGGTCCCACTGGCAAGCTCGGGCCGTCCCGCAACGAGGAAGGCAAAGTCCGGGTGGGGATCAGATGGCCGCGGGGATCCCCAGGATCGTTTCCTCAAGGCTCCCGGGACATGGTTGTTGCCGCATGAGTCCCGCGCATCAACCGGATCGATGTAGGCACCACCCAGCCGAACACTACGGAGAACACGAGGCGATGGGTCACCGGCATCGACCAAAACCCGACCAGGTCGCCGACGATGGGTGGGGCCAGGAGAATGGCCTTGCTGTTGGCGATCAACCTCTCCGCCCTTGGGAACGCCATGCACCCCCCAGTCGCGACAAGCCGAACAACCAGCAGGCAAGCGCAAGGCAGATGATTGCCGTGTGTGCCTTGGATAACGGCAAAGTAGCATCCGCCATAGCGGTCGGTATGCCGGTTGCGGCATAGCCGAACCCGAGGAATGCGAACAAGGCGCCCGTGAGTCGATCGTCCAGGATTCGACCGTAACCCCACCCAAATCCCGCCAGCAACAGCCCCACGGACGCGAAGCCAAGCAGATTCCACCCAGGTGCGAACGGCTGCCCCCTCGCTCCCAGCTTGCTGACGTAATCTTCAACCAGGGCGGGAGTTGTCGGCGCGAGGGCGGTGGGGGAAGATCTCGGGACGACGCCATGCTGAAGCACACCCTCATTCATCCCGAGATCAACGCGATCCTCGGCCGGGCCGGACACCATGCGAAGGTACTGATTGCGGACGGGAATTACCCGGCTTCCACGATGAAGGGGCCCCATGCCGGGGTGGTTTCGCTCAATCTGGCCCCGGGTATTGTCTCGGTGCCCCAGGTGTTGCGAGCGGTGCTGAGCGCCATCCCCGTGGATGAAGTGAACACCATGGGCATTCCGGCGGACGATCCGTACGCACAGCAGGGGGAACCGCCCGTGTGGACCGAATACCGGAGGGTGCTTGCGGAGGCCGGGTTGACCCTCCCGCTGCGGTCGATACCGAAGTGGGACTTCTACGAGGCGGTGCGATCGCCGGATCATGTGCTGACGATTCAGACGGCCGAGCAATCGCTGTGGGCAAATGTGCTGTTGACCCTGGGCTGCAGGACAGCGGAGGGCTGAGCGGGTAATCAAGGGCCCGAAACGTCGTGCCTATGCACGACATTTCGGGCCATTCGCATCTTGAATAAAGGGTCAGGCGAAAAAATCTTGACTAAGGCAGATAAAAGGACTGGCATAGAATTGTTGACGCAAATCTTCATCAAGGAGACCGGCACATAGAGGTTGACATAGACATAGAGGTTGACGAGCCGGGACAAGCTCACCCGCCGCTGGCTTGGCGCGTAGCGCAGAGAGGGTGTGCGCGGATACCGCGGGCACCGGGCAATAGCAAACCGTCAGCAAATATGTGCCTGACAAATAGACATGCCGACCCATTTTCAAGAAGTTCTGCGGCTGGGTGCTGCAAATCGGGTCGTACACGAAGGCCGGTTCCTGGCGCGGCGCCACAGTGGCCACGGGACGCCACTCGGACCATCCGTCCCCGTTGTGCAACGCCTCGATAGAATACTCCCGCCCGTCCTCCCCCATCACACGGATGCGCACACCCTCGCCCTCTCATGCAATGGTCACTTCGCCGGCCGGAGAGACCGCCCCCATGAGCGTCCCGGCCAGCGCCAGACGCATCCACCGAACTCGTCATCCACCGAACTCGTCGATTCACGACCCGACCCTGAATTCAAAGATGTGACCCTTCTCCAACTTCCTCAGCAGCCGTGCCTCCAGTGGACGTGCTTGGGAAGAACTCCCGCTTCCCGATTGACAGGCTCGGATGCACTCGGGTAATCCCTTGCAGTAGATCAAGGAGTCCACTGGCCCTTCCGTCGCAAAACCCATTCGTGTCCATGTCCATGAAGCGCCTCCAACCGTTCCGGTTGTCTGTGCTTGGCTTATTCGCCGTTCTTGCCGCGCCAAGCCTGCATGGGGCGGCTGTGGTGCTGCCGAATGCGGCCGATGGCACCGAAGGCGGATCGGGCCTCAACACCGTCCTGCAAAACGGCCCGCGCACGGTGCAACTTCAGTTCGCCGCTTCTCTATTGGCGGGTGTTCCGGTGGGCAGCCAATTCGAGGGCATTTCGTTTCGATTGGATGGCAGTCAATCCACAGCACAACCGAGTGCCACCTATTCGTACGAGGAGTACAAGATCGTCCTCGCCCAGGCGGCGAACAGCATCGCCGACATGAGCGCCACCTTTGCCGACAACATGGTCTCCCCGGTGGCCGTCTTCGACGGTCCCCTGACCATCACCGCAGCATCCTATCCGGGCG
This sequence comes from Verrucomicrobiia bacterium, assembly GCA_019634625.1. NCBI lineage: Bacteria > Pseudomonadati > Verrucomicrobiota > Verrucomicrobiia > Verrucomicrobiia bacterium. Next base: position 46,701 of record JAHCBA010000033.1, on the reverse strand, counting down.
GGTCTACTCCCAACGACTGGGGGGCCACCATCGCCTTCGATGTGCCGTACGCCTACCAGGGAGGCGACTTGGTCGTCTGGATCACCCACCCGGCAGCCAGCGGTGGCTCCGGCATGTTCTTGGATGCTATGGTTGGGACGGCGGATTACCGGGGCCTGCGTAACGCAAGCACGTTCAACGCCACGACGGCCAACATCGTTTCCGATGGCGTTACCGTCATGCGCCTGGAATTCACCCCGATACCCGAGCCGACGACCGTCGCCACCCTGGCGGGGTTGGGCCTGCTCGGGTTGACCGGCTGGCGGCGCTTGCGTCGCGCAGCCGCAACCCCGATTGCGGGTTACTGATAGGAATCTCCATCCCGACCCCAATCTCAGACCCGGAAGTATAAGTTATTTTCCGTGATCTCTGGTCCAACGATTGGGGTCCACTTCAGCGGTCAGTTCTTGATATTGACACATCCAAGACAGTGGTCACCCCTCCGGCATGGCGCGCAACTTGAGAGTCGAGTATCCCGACGCGATCCATCACATTATGAATCGCGGCGGCCGGCGTGAGCCGATCTTCGTGGACGAGGCGGATCGCCAGCGCTTCGTGGAGACGCTGGGGGGAACTCGGTGGGGTCAGTCTCGGCTACGGCTATTGGTTGACACGCCTGTCGCGAGTCCCCGTGTGCAGACGACCATTGCCTCCCGCCGGTCGCCCCAGTTCATCAGGGGTAGACCGCTCCCGAATAACGAGCGTCCATCGACAAAATTCTCCCTCTGCCGTCCGAATCAGCCAGGTTGAGCTAAACCACCAGCCGATACCCGCTCCCGTGAACGGTCTGGAGGTACCGGGGCTCAGCGGGTTCCACTTCGAGCTTCGCCCGCAAGGCGGCGATGTGGGTATCGACGGTCCGGGTGATGGGAAACGCGCCGTAACCCCAGATCACATCCAGGAATTGTTCCCGGGTGACCACCCCGCCACCGGCCTCTGCCAGCACGCGCAGCATTGCCAGCTCCTTCGGCGTGAGATGCAGCGCCTTCCGGCCGCGGCGCGCCGTCTGACGCAGGAAATCGATTTCCACCTCGCCCACCCGGACCCGTTCGACCCCGGGCTTCCCACGCGCCACCCGCCTCAGCAATGCCCGCACGCGCGCGAGCAGCTCCTGAGGATTGAAGGGCTTGGCGAGGTAATCATCCGCCCCGGCATCCAACCCGGTCACCCGGTCTCCCACGCCTCCCTTCGCCGTCAGCAGGAGAATCGGCACCTTCGACCCGCACCGTCGCAGTTCGGCCGCCACGGCGAACCCGTCGATCCTGGGCAGCATCACGTCGAGCAGGACCAGGTCGGGGAGTTCCTCCCGCACCTTGTCGATTCCCTGCGCTCCATCCACGGCTGTAAGGACGCGATAGCCCTGCGAGGCCAGGAGGTCTTCCAGGGCATGCCGCATGGGCAACTCATCTTCAATGACGAGGATCCTATGCATCGCTCATCCGGGCAGGCCTTCGGGCCGATTCGGGAGCCGCACGACGAATCTTGCCCCCGTCGGTTCCACGGTTTCCACCCAAACCCGGCCGCCGTGCGCTTCCACCAGGTGCTTCACGATGGCCAGTCCGATTCCCACGCCGGGTTGTTCCCTGCGCAACTCGCTCCCCAGTCGGTGAAACGGATCGAACACCTTCTCCCGCTCACTCCCGGGAATGCCGGGTCCGGCATCGGCCACGGTCAGCCGGATGGCCATCGAGTCCACTTCCAGTCCGACGGTCACCCCACTCCCGTGCGGCGCATGCTTCACCGCGTTGTCCAGCAGGTTGGTCAACACCTGCTGAACAGCCGCCCCATCCAGCGTCGCCACCCAACCCTCCGGCGCGCGCCCCAGTTCCAGTCGGACCCGCACGCCGCGTTCCTCCGCCCCGACCCCCGCCCAGCGGACCGTCTCCTGCACCAGGGCGAGGACATCCGTGGGTTCGGGCTCGATCCGTTTCCGGCCCCGCTCGATGCGCGACAGGTCGAGCACGTTGTCCACGAGCATCCCCAGTCGCCGGCACTCGCGCCCGATCAGTTTCAGAGTGGCCTGTTTGCGCCCGGCATCGGACACCCGATCCTGCTCCAGGTTGTCCGCCAGCACGCGCACGCTGGCCAGCGGCGCCCGGAGTTCATGCGACACGCTGGCCACGAAGTTCGATTTCTGCACCCCGAGCCGATGCTGCCGCACCAGCACCCGCCATGTCAGTCCGGCCGCCAACACCGAGATCCCCACGCCAGCCAGAACGATCCCGCCCAGCACCCGCTCCCGACGTCGTTGTCCGGCGAACGCGCTGTCCCGATCCACCAGAGCCACGGCCACCTTCAGCAGGAGGTTTCCAGGCCCGGACGCCGTCGCGGCGGTCAGTGCCCGCGCCGTCACATCCGACGGCTCCTGGTGATGAACGGAAAAGTCCCTTCCCTGAAGGTCCACCGAGAAGCCGAAGTGCCCGTGCGGATCGTCCGCCCGCAACGCCGTCCGAACCCCCTCCACCACATCCACCCAACGCCGTGCCCGATACGGATGGGCTGGCTCCCGGGTTTCGCCCCCGGAGCCCAGGCCCGATCCCGCGATCCCCGCAGGATCCTGAGAGCGGACCCCGATCCAGAGATGGCGGTCGAGTTCCCACGCCAGAACCGCGGTCTCCTCCAGGCCGCCCGTCCCGTCGGCGCGGAGGCCCCTCAGCCCGGTTCTCTTCGCCTGAATCGCCTCGAACGAACGGCGCGCCCAATCCCGCTGGCGCAGCGGCGCCTCCACCTTCTCGAACTCACCCGGCATGCTGCCGATCCGACTTCGTTCTCCCAGCCACACTCGCAACCGGGTCAGAGCCTCCTCCGAGACCGGCGTTGAAGGTACGTCCACGACGTCGCGCACCGCCAGCGCCCCATTGTCGCGCCAGGCGTCCGGGAAAAATCCGCCGTCCGCTTCGATCAGTCCCACGAGCAATTCCAACGCCACCTCGCGAACCGACAGCCCGGACTCCATTCGAGCTTCCGTTGTGGACGTCACCAGCACCCGCCGGGCCGCCTCGACGGCGGCCGCGGATTCGCCGACCGCCGCCAGTGCCTGCGCCCGCAGGAGGTCGAGGTGGATGGGAACCGAGGCCTCCGGGACCGTAGGGCGCCCCCGTTCCGTGGAGGCGGGTGTCCCACCCGGCGGTCCTTCGTCTCCCTGGCCCTCGACCTCAACAACCCTCAACTCCTCCAACGCCGTGTTCCCGTTCCCCATCGCCAGCGCTGCTTCCGCACGGCGCCAGACGGTGCGCACCGGCTCCGACATCCCCCGGATCACCTCTACCGGGACCGGGGGCCACACACCCGTCCTGGGCCACGCCAGCGTGCCGTCCGACTCCAGCTTCAACTCATGGACCTCCCCTCGTCCATCCCGTCCGGCGGTCCAGGCGTTGGTCACGGCAGCCAGGATGTTCCACGCCATCCGCTCCGACCGAATGCGCAGGTCAGCCTCCGCCGCCCTGCGGTCCGCCCGCAAAGCCCAACCGGCGATGCCCGCCAATCCCAGGGAAGGAAGGACCAACGCCAGGGCCAGAAGCGCGTAGCGCCGCGGCGGAGGACCATGCGCGTCAGGGAGCATCTTCCTTCTCCGGAACTTCGATCTGGTCGCCGTCCACCAGCCAGTACTCTCGCGCCTCCGGGTCGTTCACCACGTCAAGCGTCCACTTTTGGCCCGATGATTTTCTCGTGACCTGGACCCGGGTGAGATCCGAGGACACCCGCAGCCTGCCAGACAGATCGAGCACCTGGCGGAGGTTGCAGCTCGAGATCACGGCTCCGGCGGGCGGCACGTTTGCCGGCAGGCCTGGCGCTGTCAGCGCCCCTCCCCGCCGAGCGCTCGGAAGCGGAGCCGGGTAGAGATGGAGTTCCGTAGTCTCACCCTGGATCGTCAGCGACACCTGCTGCACCCCGCATCTCCTCAGCGCGGCCGCAGTTTCCTCGGAGAGACCCGGAGCGGAAGATCCCACCACCCGGTCCAGCTCCGGAAGCTCCACCACATCGCCCCATTCGAGGGGATGACTCCAGCGGCATTCCCCCATCCTCCACCAATCCGCCCCGATCGGGTGCGCCGATTCCTGTTGGCCGTCCGCCGTCAGTCTCCGGACGCGAATCTGCTGGAGATCCACCCATTCTGCCCTGGGAGCCTGAAGCGCGAGGATCAGGAATTGGGCCAGAGTCGGCGGCGGATTCACCCCCACCCGGTGATGGAACGGTTCCGTTTGACCGCCGATCCTCCAATGGATCGCCTGCCTCCGGGCGAGATCCTCCTGCGCTCCCGCCGCCAGCAGCATCGCCTCGATCCGTTGCCAGACCATCGCCGCCTCGGAAACGTTTGCAGGCACCTCGGAACCATCCCTGACCCTGACCGGAACTATCCGCGTAGGGCCGTCCCGGGGTGCAACCGGCCTTGGCGAAGGTGGCGCAAGACCCCGGCTAATGGCCATCCGGACGACTTCCAATGGGGTAAGCTGACGTTGGTCCAAACGATTCGGATCGGCTCCCGCCTTCAAGAGCAAGGAAACCGAGTTCGTGTCGCCTTTCGCAGCCGCGGCATGCAAGGCCGTTGTGCCATCCGGTAACGCCACATTCACGTCCGGTTTCGCGGCGAGCAAAGCTTCGAGAGCCTCGGTGGGGCCACCCGCTGCCGCCCGGACCAGCAGCGGAAAGCCCCCCGAGTTCACGGCATCCGCGGAACCGCCTGCACGGAGCAACGCGGGAATGAACTGCTGCGCGTGATCCATGCATTTCCCCATAAGCGCGTTGAGCCCCTCCGTCGGAAACCCCTCCGGGGGCGCGGCCGCCAACAACTCGTCCAGCCACTCGGACGCCACTTTGGGCATCCCGCCGCTGCTCAGGCTCCTTCCCAATGTCCCAATGTCCGCCTTCGCCCCCAGACGGACCAGGGTTCGACCTGCCTCCCTCTCGCCCCACAGCACCGCCGCCTCCAACACCGTCCGAATGACTGTATTTCCACCGCCTCCACCCTTCGGTGCCACCGGGACCCCCCGATTGACCACCGCATTGACATCCGCGCCTGCCTTCACCAGACGTTCGATCAGGGCGGTCTTCGAATCGGACACCGCCGCCAACAAAGGAGGATACGCACCCTCAACTTCCACCTTCGCCCCGCGGGCCAACAGAGTCTCCACGACCGCCGTGAATCCTTGCCCCACCGCTCCTCCCAGCGCCGTGTGCCCGGACTGCATGACCAGGTTCGGATCGGCCTTCGCATCCAGCAACGCCTCCACCACCGCCTTGTGCCCGTTCGCCGCCGCCACCGACAACGCGGTCCCACTGGAGGCGATGCGATTCACCTCCACCCCCCAGTTCAGCAACGCCTGCACCACCGCCAATTGCCCCTTCTCCGCCGCCTCCATCAACGGGGTCTTCCCGCCCTTCTCCGCGTTCAGCAGATCCGGACTGCGGTCGAACAGCGTGCGCAACCGGGCGATCTCCGCCTCCTCGGAATGCAGATCGAGCAGGATATCCTGTCTGCGGGGGGGTGCGGTCTCCCCCTCCGCGGGTGGCGCCACTCCCAGCGCCAGCAGGTTCTCCCGGCTCAACCGCACCAGGGTGGCCTCGGCGGGGAAGTCGCGTAACACCCGCTGATACTGCGCCGCCGCCTCGTCGTTGCGTCCCAGCTTGCGGAAGCATTCCGCCAACCGGAACACCGCCGTCGCCGCGATCGCACGCTGGGCATCGACCTGGGCAATCACCGCCTCATAGCCCCGTACCGCGGCGTTCAGATCGCGCCGCACCTCCTCGGCGACCAGCGCCGATTGAAAGGCCTGATCGAGCGGTTCCGCCGCCCGACCCGGCACCACCCCCGCGAACAGGATCCCGACCAGGAAGAGAGTTCTCACACCCCCTTCTTATCACCCCGTCCCTCGTCGGTTGTCAGGGAATTGTAAAATCCGCCCCCTTTTCTCGATGCACTCTGAACCGTGCGCCAGATGGGAGTCGAACATCCCGGCGCGACCGGTGCATCCCGGAGTTGTGGGTGAGGAGGCAGCGAATCGGAGGGACGAGCTCTGCGAGTCCTCAACCCAACGTTCCAGGCCGTTGCGGCCTCGTGGAACTCGGCCCTCCGAAGCGACGCTTTGCGGAGTTCGCACCTCTCCCCACAATTCCGGGATGCACTGCGCGTGAGCCGATCTTCATGGAGGATGCGGATCCCCAGCACTTCGTCGGGACGCTGGGTTCATCACGGCGCAGATCGGAGGAGGGCGAGGAGTTCCAACCAATCCATGGCGGTCGCGCGCCCGCAGTTCCGAGTTTGCCCCCGCTACGGACGCGGGGCAGGATCGTGTCGACGGTATGAACGACCGAATCGTCATCGACCCCAAGGTCTGCCACGGCAAGCCCGTGATCCGAGGCACTCGAACGCCGGTCGCCCTGATCGTCGGCAGCTTGGCTGGCGGCATGGGCTTCGACGAGGTCGCCTGTGAATACGGTCTGACCGTGGCCGACATCCGCGCGGCACTGAAGTTCGCCGGAGAGTTGGTCGAAAAGGAACAGTACCACCCGCTGCCGGCCTGATCCGTCGCCGTGCGCTTCCTGCTTGACGCCAATATGCCGCGTTCCGCGGCGGTCATGCTGCGTCAGCACGGGCACGAGGCGTTCGACGTACGTGACATCGGGCTGGGCGGTGCGGACGACACCCGGATCGCCGCCCACGCCAAAGCCAACGGGCTGGTTCTTGTCACGCGCGACTTCGATTTCTCGGACATCAGGAACTACCCGCCGGCCGGGTTCGCCGGGATCATCGTGCTCCAACTGCCCGACGACGCCGTCGCGGCGGCGGTGGTGAAGGTGCTGGAGACGTTTCTGTTCCAGTCTCAGCTGCTCGCCGGGGTCGTGGGCCGACTGGCCATCGTGGAGTCGTGGCGGGTGAGGTTCCGCCCGGCCCTTTTTCCGGACAATTCATGACAGGTTATTGGTCCTCAGGACCGTGCGCGGAGACTGCGGGTTGTTGCGATCTCCCCCTCCGTAGGTGGCGCCACTCCCAGCGCCAGCAGGTTCTCCCGGCTCAACCGCACCAGGGTGGCCTCGGCGGGGAAGTCGCGTAACACCCGCCGATACTGCGACGCCGCCTCGTCGTTGCGTCCCAGCTTGCGGAAGCATTCCGCCAACCGGAACACCGCCGTCGCCGCGATCGCACGCTGGGCATCGACCTGGGCAATTACCGCCTCATAGCCCCGTACCGCGGCGTTCAGATCGCGCCGCACCTCTTTCGCGACCAGCGCCGATTGAAAGGCCTGATCGAGCGGTTCCGCCGCCCGACCCGGCACCACCGCCCCGAACAGGATTCCGACCAGGATGAGGGTTCTCACACGCCCTTCTTATCACCTCGTCCCCCGTCGGTTGTCAGGGAATTGTAAAACCCGCCTCGTTTTCGCTGCACCCTGAACCGTGCGCCAGATGGGAGTCGAACATCCAGGCGTGAACGGTGCATCCCGGAGTTGTGGGTGAGGAGGCAGCGAATCGGAGGGACGAGCTCTGCGAGTCCTCAACCCAACGCTCCACCCTGTTGCGGCCTCGTGGAACTCGGCCCTCCGAAGCGACGCTATGCGGCGTTCGCACCTCTCCCCACAATTCCGGGATGCACTGCGCGTGAGCCGATCTTGATGGAGGATGCGGATTCCCAGCACTTCGTCGGGACCCTGGGTTCATCACGGCGCAGGTCGGAGGAGGGCGAGGAGTTCCAACCAATCCGGTGCGACTCGGGCGGAGACGTCGATGACGGTCGGCAGGATCGCCGAGCGCCTCGGGAAGGGCACGCGGGGACACCTGAACCGCCTGCTGGACCGGCGGCGGATGGCCCGGCAAGAGTAGGCTTTATCAAGAACCGACCCCTTCATAACGTTTCGGCCGGGATCTCGGTTTGAATTCCCACTTCCGACCCGCAATTCTTCGAGTGCATCGACAGGCAAATTGCTATGAGTTCATCCGGATCCTCCGTGGGTTGGTGTCTTCCTGAGAGATGAATACTTCAAACCAGATGGTCCACCGAGCCCGACTCCGCCACGCCGGTGGCCTTGGTGACGTTATGCCGTCGCCAACAAGTCTAGGGCCACCGTCGGGTACGTGTACCCTCAAGCGCCGTGACCTGCGTCACCCTGTCAACGCGCTCTGCTGGCGCGCCGCTCCGCAAGACCACAATCAGAGCAACTGGCACTGACGCTGGTGAGGGATCTGGAACACACCGACGATGACCCACGGATTAGGGGCCCGGAAATGGAACTCCTGCGTGGTGCCAAGAAAGAGGTGCAGATCCCGAGTGCCGAACTCGCCCAGGTACTTGGCACGGACTTTTGCGAGGGCTGCGGCCTCGTCCCCGTTCGTGCTCCGCAGGCACCTCCAGTACAGCGCCCCCGTCTCCCAATCGAGAACCTGCAACTCGCTCCTTCGCCCGCCTGAGTCCTCCAAGCGATAGGAGAAGCTGTAGGGGAGCTTCGGGATGACTTGGAACGTCTGCCGCCACGCGTCCTCGGTGAAGAGTTCGCCCTGCCGGGTCCTGTCTCGCATCTGCGCCAGCTTCTCCCGGTCCCATTCGCGCTCTTCTTCCTCCCACACAAAGTCCATGATCCTCTTGGGCCGGAACACCGCCAACGATAGTTGGTTGGCCCTGGCGCCAGCGATTAGGTCGTCCAACCGCGAATAGACCCGGGCGGTTTCCAGAATGAGCTTCCTGCGTTCCCGCCAGTTGTCACGGGTGTCGATGTGGCCGACCGGCTGCAACTGCCGGACATCGGTGGGGTGCATGGTTTCCGGGCGCGGGTCCGACGTGCTCCTCCGCAAGTCCGCCTCGATCCAGTCGAACTTGCTGTACTGCTCCTCTTGGTCGAGGCGACGAAAGGGCACGGGGTAGATGCGCACCCAACTTCCATCCTTGCGGACCCCGGCTGTGCAGACCGTCTCACCGTACTTTCGAGACAGCGTTGGGTAGGTCTTGACGGTGATGAGGACGCGATCCAAGGGCATGTCGCTGCGGATCAAAGATGGGAGGGTGCGAGGGTCCGTCCGAAGCTCCGCTCAAGCGCCTTCGCAATGCAACGGCGGTGGCATTGCTCGGGAGCATGTTCGAAGCAGGTCAGGGCGACACGATGCCCTCCGTCCTTCACCCAGCCCGCGATCCGGGCCAGGGCCGCTCCCTGCCCGGGAAGATCCTCACGCTCGTAATCGGCAAAAAGCGCGTCGTAGTCCGCCTGGCTCTTCAGCTCGCGCCGCCGATCGGAGGCGATTCCGAGTTCCGGTAGGTGCTCGTAGCGCAGACCCACGCCTTCGCAGGTTCTCGCGAGCGTGCCCTTCGAGAAACCGTATTTCCGGCTCAGGGGATTGCGCCGGACATCGCAAAGAAGTGTCACGCCAGCGCGGATCAGGCGATTCAAGTACTCTTCGAGACTCCGTCCTTCGTAGCCGATCGTGTACAGCGCAGGGGGGTAAGCCCGCTCTTCCCCTCTCCCTGCCTTGGCAATCTCCTTCAATGCCGGGGCGTCCCCTGCTAGGACCCGCTCCGAGATTTCGCTCCGGGTGGCGTAGTAGGGAAATCGCCGATAGACCTCGGCGACAAGCGCGTCTCCGCGTAGGCCCGATCGACGGTGCGCAAAGGCATCCATGCGCAATCGCTCCGGCCCGAACTGCTTCGCCAACACTTTGCCGGTCTCGGTCAGGGTCCACTGCCGTTCCTCATTGCCTAACAGCCCGAGTTCGATCAGCCGCCGCTTGTCGGCGTATGAGGTGAAGGAAAACCCGCCAAACCGGTACGGGACGAAATCGTAGGAAGGCTCGGATTCCTCCTCGCGGGTGTACAAGAAGAGCAACTTCTGAAAGTCCAACGCCGGCACGGCTCCCCCCAAAGCATCCACAAGTGCCAGGAGTCGGCGCTGCCGTTCAAAAACCATGACCGATCGTGCGCCTGGCCACGAACCCCGGCAAGCCTAGGACCACCGCGGTAAGGAATGGGGCGCGGTTCGGCTCGGCCGTTACAACCCGCTGCGGGGATGCCCCGGCCTCGCCGCCCTGGCTCAGGCCAAAAACCCCGGTCGCAGGACCGCTTCCGGTTTCCGGACAGGCTCCTACACCCCCTGGAGTCGTCCGGTGGAATCGCCGAGGCGCTCGATATCGGTGGCCCCCATGCGATCGGCGAGGCTCAGGAGGAGATTGCTCATGGGGACGTCGTTGAACCTCGCATAGCGTCCAGGGGTCAGGGCGCCGCCTCCGCCCCCGGCGAGGATCACAGGGAGATTGGTGTGGGTGTGGCGGTTGCCGTCGGCGTTGCCGCTCCCGTAAACGATCATGGAATTGTCGAGGAGCGACCGTCCGTCGATGTCCTTCGTTCGTTCCATCCTTTCGAGGAACCTGGCGAGCTGCGCGACGTACCAGCGGTCGATCTCGCCCACCTTCCGGATCTTGTCCTCGTTGTTCTGGTGATGGGTGAGGTAGTGGTGGCCTTCGGCAATGTCGATCTCGGGGAAGGCGCGATTGCTGCCTTCGTTTGCCAGGAGGAAGGTGCCGATGCGCGTGGAATCGGTCTGAAACGAAAGGATCATCATGTCGAACATCACCTGGATGTACTCGGCGAAATCGTTCGGGATTCCGTCGGGCGTCGGCAGGGCGGGGTCCGGGGTGGGCCCGAGGTTTTCGGCGCGTTCGATGCGTTGCTCGATGTCGCGGACGCTGACGAGGTATTCGTCGAGCTTTTCGCGATCGCGGTAGGAGAGGTCGCGCTGGAGCGCGCGGGCGTCGTCGAGGACGAAGTCGAGGATGGAACGTTGGAGGGTCTGGCGCCGTTGCAGGGCCTCGGAGCGTTCGCCCGGCGATCCGGTGCCGAACAGGCGTTCGAAGAGGAGGCGGGGATTCGGTTCGGGCGCGACCGGTGTGTTCGGCGAGCGCCACGCGAGATTGTACTGGTAGGCGCAGGAGTAGCCGGAGTCGCAGCTCCCCGATTTGCGAACGGCGTCGCAGGTCAATTCGAGCGACGGAAAGCGGGTGAGATGCCCGATTCGCCCGGCGATCTCCTGGTCGATCGAGATCCCGGCGCGGATGTCGGACCCGGCGGTCTTCCTGACGCGCACCCCGGTGAGGAACGTCCCGCTCGCGCGGGCGTGATCGCCGGCGCCGTCGGGCCCGGGGTTGGCATTGAAATGGTCGAGTCCGCCAAGGATCTGGAGCTGGTGTTTCACCGGGCCCAGGGATTCCATGGTGCGGTTCAGTTCGAACTCGCGCCCTTCGCCGTGAGGCCACCAGTCCGATTGGATGGCCCCGTTCGGGAAGTACACGAAACCAAGTCGGAGCGGTGCGCCTTGCGCGGTGGTCGCCATCGAGCCGGGGGCGGCGGCGGCGAGGGCGCGGGAAGGCATCAACGATTCGAGGGCGGGCAACGCGACGGTGGCGCCGAGGCCGCGAAGGAAGATGCGGCGGTTCACGCGGGAGCGAAGGATGTGAGGGGCGCGGGTGAAGTTTCGAGGCGTCGGATTCATGGCGTGAGGTGTGTCTTGGTGGCGAATCGTTCAGGGAGCTCGGTCTGGGTCGCGGGTGCGACTGGCGGTTCGGTCGGACGGAAGGCGGTCCGCGCGCCGCCATCGCGCCCCGGGTTGGGAAGGGCGCGCCGTCTCTGGAAGGGCGCGGACTCGACGATGCCCATGAGGAGGGCGGAGAACCTGCCGCCTTCGGTTTCGAGGGCGTGGACGATGCGATCGACGCTCTCGACATCGTAGTCCTGAAGGCCGCGACCGAGGGCGTAGGTCAGGAGCTTCTCGGTGAGGCAGTGGTAGAAATCGCGGGCGTGATCCTGGACCAGGGTCCGCTTGAGTTCGCGAACGTCGTTGAAGGTCTGGCCGGTGATGAGGCGACCGGCGGCGTCGATCGGCTGGCGGCGTTCGGACTCGCGCCACATGCCGAGTGCGTTGAAGTTTTCGAGGGCGAGACCCAGGGGATCCATGCGGTTGTGACAGGAATTGCAGAGGGGATTGGCCCGATGGATTTCGAGGGTCTCGCGGAGGGTGGGTTGGCGGTCGGCAAACTCCTTCTCGGCCTCTTCGAGGTCGGGGACGTCCGCGGGAGGCGGGGGCGGGGGGGTGCCCAGGATGTTCTCGAGAATGAAAAGACCGCGCTTCACGGGCGAGGTTCGGGTCGGATTCGAGGTGACGATGAGGGTGGTTCCCTGCGTGAGGATGCCGCCCCGCGGGCTGGCCTTGGGGAGGGACACCTTGCGCATCTCCGATCCTTCGACGCCGAGGTCGGAGAGGCCGTATTGGCGGGCCAGGCGCTCGTTGAGGAAGGTGTAATCGGCATCGAGCAGTTCGAGGACGCTGCGATCCTCCCGGACGACGTGGGCAAAGGAGAGTTCGCTTTCGCGGCGGAGGGCACGGCGCAGTTCGCCATCGAGTTCGATGTTCGGCGCGTTGTTTCCGCGGCGCCCGCGTTGAAAGAGTTCGCGGAGTTCCTCGCGCTGTTCGTCGGTGCGCTGGTCCTCGGGGAGTGCCAGCAACTCGCGAATCCGCATGCGGCGACGTTCCATGTCGCGTTCCTCGCCGGAATCGCGGGCCAGGACGACGCGGGCATTAATGTCGATGCCTTCGACATCGCGCGCCTGGAGCCATTGGCCGACGAAATTCTCGATGAGCGCCTCGGATCGCGGGTCCTTCAGCATCCGTTCAATCTGCGGGCGGAACTGGCTTCGCAACTCGCCGCGCGCGGCGAGTTCGAACAGTTCCTCATCCGGCATGGTGGACCACAGGAAGTACGAGAGCCGCGAGGCGAGGGCAAATTCATCGACATACGGATGCGCGGGCGGATGCGCGGGCGGATGCGCGGGCGGATCCGGGGGAGCGACCGTGGCGGGTTCGGATGGCTCGACGCGGAACAGGAAACGGGGAGAGGCGAGGATCGGAACCATGGCCTGGGCGATGCCGTCCTCGAATCGTTTGTCGGGCAGGCGGTAGGTCGCCTCGGCAATGGAAACGAGGCGCTCGACGGTGAGGTCGTCCACGGGACGGCGATAGGCGCGGGTGGCGAAACGGCGCAAGACACCCTCGGCGCGTGCCCGTTGGACCTCCGGCAAATCCGAGGGTCCGGGAGGGTCCTCGGTGAAGAAGCGTTCGAAGCCATCCGGACGCACCCAGTGGTCTCGTTCGAGCGGGCCTTCGACACGGGTCGAAATCATGCGGAGGTCGAGGGAATTGCGTCGCTCCGAGACCGGGGTGAGCGGCGAAAGGGTGAGGGTGAGGGGATGTTCGCCTGCCTCCCAGGTTCGGATGAACTCGAATGAGAAACGGGTGCCGTTCTGCCAGCCGAACTCGCGTTCGAAGAGCGGTTCGTTGTCGGCGAAGGTCACCCGGCAGATGCCCGGATCGAAATCGAACCGGCCCAAGACCTGGAGTTCGAGGGTCAACCGGTAGGTGCCGCCGATCGGTGCATGGAAGACATGGGTCATCTCGGCGGCATCGTAGAAGGAGAGCCGGTCGGCGGACCGGTTTCCCTCGCCGCGAAACCGGTTCCCCGGGATCCGCGTTTCGGCGACCACCCACGGGACACGCGGGACGGCGGATCCGACGATGGCCTCGGCCGCCTGCATGTATTTCTCGAGCAGCAGAGGGGATAGGGCGAGGACATCGCCGATGTTGTCGAAGCCGTACCCGGTATCGTCCGGCGGGAGTTCCTCCTCGACCTTGAAATCGAATCCCATGAGGTCGCGGATGGTGTTCCGGTATTCGGTGCGGTTGAGGCGGCGGAGGGTGACACGGCCTGGATCGGGATTCCGGGGATCGATGTCGAAAACGGAGTGCTTGATCCAGTGGGCGAGGGTGTCCTTTTCCTCGGGGTTGGGTTGCGGTCTGTTGGCGGGGGGCATCAGCCCGGCGCGAACATTGCGAAGGACGGCGAGCCAGAGTTCCCGTTGCCCCAGGAGTTCCTCGTCGCTGCCGAAGGCGTCGAAGGCGACCTGCCCGCGGTTCATGCCGTCGCCATGACAATCGAAGCAGTATTCGGCCAGCAGCGGCCGGATCTTCCCGGCAAAGGACACCGACTCGCCGGGGACATCGGGAGAGGCACCCGCCGGGAATCCCGGAACCAGGAGTGTGAGCATGGCCATGCCGCACGTCCCGAGGCGACGAGGGGCGGTTCGATGAGCGGGGCTTCCGGTCGGCATCATTCCAGAGGGACGATGGAATCACTACCGTTTCGAGGGGGAGCGGGCAAGCAATTCCCCAACAGCAATTCACCCTGCAACCAACGGTGCATCCCGGAGTTGTGGGTGAGGAGGCAGCGAACCGGAGCACATCGGAGGGACGAGCTCTGCGAGTCCTCAACCCAACGCGCCACACCGTTGCGGCCTCGTGGAACCCGGCCCTCCGAAGCGACGCATTGCGGAGTTCGCACCTCTCCCCACCATTCCGGGATGCACGGCGTGGAGTCTGCGGTTGCGGAATTGGCTGTCGTTCCGTCGCACCGCGGCTTCATCATGCTGCCATGAATCAGGCCGGGCAGGGCGGGGGGCTGTCCCGACCTGGGGGCGACGCCTCTCCGGCGTTCGCCACGACGCACTGGAGCGTCGTGCTGGCAGCCCGAGAGTTGGGCGATGCCGAGCAGGCGCACACGGCGCTCTGCCGGCTGTGCGAGGATTACTGGTATCCGCTGTATGCCTACGTCCGACGCCGCGGACACGCACACGAAGACGCCGCGGATCTCACGCAGGCGTTCTTCGCGCGCTTCCTCGATCACGGCTTCATCCACGACGTGACCCCGGGCGTCGGCCGCTTCCGCTCGTTCCTGCTGTCAGCCATCAAGCATTTCCTCGCCAACGAATGGGACCGCGCGCGGGCGCTGAAGCGGGGCGGGGGCGAAACTCCGGTGTCCCTCGATGACGAGGAGGCCCGGCGGCGCTACGCCCTCGAGCCGGCGGATCCCGTCACGCCCGAGACGCTGTACGAGCGCCGGTGGGCGCTGGCTGTGCTGGAACAGGTGCTGGCACGGTTGCGGGCGGAATTCGACGCGCGCGAGAAGGGCGGGCTGTTCGACCGCCTCAAAGTTTTCCTCACCGCCGACCAGCCGGAGGGCGCCTACGCCGCCACGGCCACCGCCGCGGGCCTGAGCGAGGGTGCGGTGAAGGTGGCCGTGCACCGGTTGCGGCGGCGCTACGGCGAACTGCTCCGCGCGCAGATCGCCGGGACCGTCGCCGACCCCGCGGACGTCGGGGCGGAGGTGCGGCATTTCATCGCCATGCTGGGGAGGTGAAGCGTGTTTCGCGGTAACTCTGCGCTGCCACTCCTTAGGTATTCCATTGTCTGTGTCCGACGATGCCCATGATGGACCGTGATTCATCCGGAGCGCCGGCCGGCGGATCGGCCCATGACTTGACCTGCTGAATGATGCCCTCCCCTCCCGCCCCCTGCGCCGTTTGTGGCGCAGCCCTGGCGCCGGACACGCCCGAGGGGCTGTGCCCCGCCTGCCTGCTCGCGCGCGGGCTGGATCTGCTCGCCGACCCGCCGGGTGCCATCGTCTCCGAGGCCGCCGCGCTGACCCGGATTGCCGGCCCGGCCGCGTCTTTCACCGGCGCGCGCCTCCGCTACTTTGGCGACTATGAGCTGCTGGAGGAGATCGCCCGCGGCGGGATGGGCGTGGTCTTCAAGGCCCGCCAGGTCAGCCTCAACCGGCTGGTGGCGCTCAAGCTGATCAGCGCGAGCGCGCTTGCCACTCCGGAGCTGGTCAAGCGCTTCAAGGCCGAGGCCGAGGCTGCCGCCAGCCTGTCCCACCCGCACATCGTGCCCATCCACGAGATCGGCGAGCACGGGGGACAGCACTACTTCAGCATGGGGCTGGTCGAGGGACCGAACCTGCGCGAAGCGATCTCGAACCTTCGATCGCAAACCTCAAGTCCTCAGAGAGCCGCCCGTCTGCTCGTCACTCTGGCCCGCGCGGTGCACTACGCCCACCAGCGCGGCGTGCTCCACCGCGACATCAAGCCGGGCAACGTCCTGCTCGACGCCCAAGGCGCGCCGCACCTCGCGGACTTCGGCCTGGCCAAGCTGGTCGAGAAGGACAGCACGCTCACCCACACCCACGCCGTCATGGGCACGCCGGCCTACATGGCCCCGGAACAGGCCCGTGGCGGGACCAAGGACGTGACCACCGCCGCCGACGTGTACGGGCTGGGGGCGGTGCTCTACGAGACGCTCACGGGGACGCCGCCCTTTGCCGGCGGCACCTCGGTGGAGACGCTGCGGCAGGTGCTCGAGCAGGAGCCGCGGCGGCCCTCGGTCTTCAACCCGGCGGTGGACCGCGACCTGGAGACGATCTGCCTCAAGTGCCTGGAGAAAGAAACGGGACGCCGCTACGCCTCCGCCGAGGCGCTGGCGGAGGACCTTGAACGCTGGCTCCGACACGAACCGATCCGCGCCCGGCCGATCACCACGCCGGAGCGGGTGAAGAAATGGGTCCGCCGCCGCCCGGCCGTCGCCGCGCTGGGCGCGCTCTCCATGGCGGCGCTCGTGACCCTGGCCGTCGGCTCGACCATCGCCGCCTGGCGCATCCGGCAGGGCCGCGAAGAACTGCGGCAGAACCTGTACGCCTCCGAGATGGGCCAGGCGTTTGGCGCCCTGGAGTCCGGAGACGTGAGGCGGGTCCGCGAGGTGCTGGACGCGCAGCCATGGGACCTGCGCGGATTTGAGTGGCGTTACCTCTGGGGCCAGTCGCGGACGCAGGAAGTGGCCACGTTTGTTTTGCGATCAGACAGCTATGGGTGTGCCGTTTCGCAGGATGGCCGCTACGTGGCGGCGGCGGACAAATTCGAGGTCTCTCTCTGGGATCTGGGGAGCCGCCGTCAGGTTGCCAGCCTAGCGATTCCTGATGAGAGTCCTCTGGCTGATGACATGGCCTTTGATCCTCAGGGCAAGATTCTCGCGGTCCCTGTGACCGACTTGGGCATCCGCCTGTGGAATCTCGAGACCATGAAGCCGATGGCGCCAGTCTTGCCATTCACGCCGCGATTCGCACACGGGTTGGCCTTTTCACCGGATGGACGATGGCTCGCGATCGCCGCGGGGCAGCGGTACGGCGACGGCATCCCCGGCGAGGTCAGGATTTGGGATACGTCCAACTGGCAGCTCCGCTTGACCTTGGCGGGCGTGCGTGACTGGCTGACCCGCGTGAAGTTCTCTCCCGATGGGAAATGGGTGGCGGCCAGCGGCAGCGGCGGGTTTGTGAAAGTCTGGGAGGCAGCCACCGGACGGGAGGTGTTCGAGCTGCCAGGATTGAGCGGCATCGTGTTCGGCCTCTGCTTCTCGCCGGATGGCCAAGCCATGGCCGCCGGCGACTCATGGGGCATGATTCGCCTCTGGGAGGTTGGTTCGTGGGAGGAGCGCCAGACGTGGCACGGACATGACAGGCTGATCCATCGCCTCGCGTTCTCTCCCGATGGCCAGCAGCTTGCCTCCTGTTCCATTGATCGGACCATCAAACTGTGGGATACCCGCAACGGAGACTTGCTGAATGCCCTGCGTGGACATGCGCAGCGCGTCACCAGCATCAGCTTCGTGCCCAACACCTCGTTGCTGGCCTCTTCCAGCCTGGATGGAACGATCAAACTTTGGGACACAATGCCTCCGCGCGAGCGTACCGTTCTCAGGGGCCACAAGGCGCTTTGGGACGTACACCTTGAGTACTCCCCCGCTGGACGGTGGCTGGGGGTGACAACCAACGTTCCCGGAACTGATCCGCTCGTGTATCGGACCGCCATACTGGACGCTTCGACGCGCCAGCAAATCATGACCGTGGACGGGCACCCGTTTAAGTTCGCTCCCAATGGCCTGCTGGCGACAGCGGTGGCGAATACCTCGTTGGCAGTATGGAAGGTCGAGGCGACCGGCGCGGTGGAACAGGTGAGGGTGGAGGCCCCCTCCAAACTGTCCGCTTCGTACGCCTTTAGCGCGGACTCCACGCTCTTAGCCGCGCGCTGCGCAGGGGGTGTTGTTGTGATCTGGACACTGGATGCGCCCACCAGCCCAAGGACGATTCAACGCCCCCGTTTGCAGGACAACACCCGTATGCTGTTTACCAAGGAGGGTTCAACGTTGGTCATCGGACCCGACGCCGACGGGATGTTGGAATGCCTGGACGCACACACTCTTTATCGCATCGGGGAAATGCGCGTCGGTCCTGGAGCGAACTCGGAGGCCCTTGCTCTGTCTCCCGATGGGCGCTTTGTCCTTGCGATAGGGCCGGGCGGGGTCGCACAGCTTTGGGATTTGTCTTCGAGCAGGAAACTAAAGGAATTTCGTGATCCTGTGGGATGGCTGGGGCCGCTGGCATTCTCACCAGACGGAAAAACGCTGGCCGGAGGTGATGTGGATGGCAACCTGCGCTTTTGGAACGTCGCTTCGGGCAACGTCATCGCCACGCTGCCCGCGCATGTCGCTTCGTGCCGTGCGATTTCGTTTTCACCGGACGGACGCTGGATGGCGACGGCCGAGGTGGTGGATCGGATCCGGCTGTGGCCGGCACCGGCTTTTCCAGAGATCGAGGGCGGTTCCGCGGCGATGGAGCAGCGGTGACTTCCCGCCGCCGCCCCCGGACGCAGGCTTCCCTGTAACTTTGGTCCGCCATTCCTTCGGTAGCGGGGTGGCGGGAGAAGCAGCGACATCATCCCGCCGCCGCGGGCGAGGCTTTCGCCCAATCATTCAACACCGCCCCATGAACACACTGCGTCGTTCCTCCGTTCCCATCCTCAGCCATGCCGGCCTGGCCGTCCTCGCCGGTTTCACCCTGCTGGCCGCCCCGGCCGGTTCACCCCACGCCGACCTCCACGGCCAGGGGAAAGCCCGCATGACCATCAACGCCGGCACCGTCTTCAACCTCGACGCCAGCGGCCCCCTCCCGTGGAACCATGAAGTCCGCGGCGTCCTCCAGGTGTCGAACCTCGGGAACTGCCGGGGGCACTTCGCGATCACCATCAGCGCCGGCACCGGCGGGCGGGCCTTTGACCTCGCCGGGACGATGACCCTCACCACCCTGGCCGGCGACAAGCTGGTGGCCAGCGTCGTCGGCTGGGCCGATCCCGATCCGAACGATCTGAAGCCAGCCCCGACGACGTTCATTCTGCACTACGACGCGACCATCACGGGGGGCACCGGGGCACTGACCGGGGCGCGCGGCCACGGCCGCATTGACGGCGCGTTCATCTTCTCTGGCCCGGACGGCCCGGACGACACCGATCCCACGGACGACCGCTTCTGCGAGGGCTACGCCGGCGTGGCCACATGGCTTTACGAGGGCGTCCTGATTCTCCCGCGCGGAAGGAGGTAGGCCGGCACTCACTCGATCCGTAGCGGCGGCCGGATGGCTCGCGCCTGTCCGGCCGCCGCTTCGCAGGGGCGACTGAACTGGCTGGCCATTCCCACCGCACTCACTTCCGCCCGTCCCGACCATGAAAACGATTCTGGCCGCCGTCGGCGTCGCTGCGGCCCTGGCCTGGGGTGGCGCTTCCGCCCCGGCACAAACTCCCGAGCCGCACCGGATCCACTCCCTGGCGATCACCCCGGAAGGCCTGCCTTCGCTGATGCTCGAAGGCCGGGCCGCCCCGGCCTTCAGGAGCTACTTCGACCTGTTTCGCCTCGACGTTTCGGCCAATCTCGAAGACTGGACGCCGCTGGCCACGGTCATCCGGACCAATGCCGCCGCCAATGCGCCGGCCTTCCTTGACGAAACGGCCGCCGGGCACGCCCAGCGCTTCTACCGGACGCCGTCCAACCAGGTCCTGACGCCGTTTCTTCCGCCCACGGGACTGCATCCGGTGGGCGTGCTCTCGCGGATGCTCACCGACGGCTCGCGCAGCAACCGGTTTGGGATTCGGACCAACAGCTCCTTCATGGTCTCCTTATGGCATCCCGCGCAGTCCCCGGGCGAAGACCTGGCTCCTTATATGGACCGCCTGCTGGCGGGGAGGCCGGCGTACTGGGGACCGTACACGAACGCCGTGCCCTCGCTTGTGCAGTTCGCGGTCGCGAGTTCGCCGCCGGCCATCGCACCCGGGAGCTTTCCCGTGGTCCTGTATTCCCACGGGCTGGGCGACCAGCAGGGCCGCGCCGTCCGCACGGAGAACACCGCGATGGCGGTGGAGCTGGCCAGCCATGGCTACGTTGTCGTCGCGGTGGATCACACGGACGCGTACGGCGTGGTGCTGCCGCCGGATCAACTGCTCGTGGGGCGCAACGCGTGGAGCTTCAACTTCCTGCCCGACCGGCTCCGGGACATCGGGCTGCTCCTCGACCACCTGGAACAACTGAATGCGGACGAGCCCGTCATCCGCGGCCGGCTGGATCTGGACCGGATCGGAATCATGGGCTGGTCGTTCGGGGGCGGTACGGCCGGGGAGGCCTGCCGGCTGCAGGAGCGGATCAAGGCGGCCGTGCTCCTGGACGGCTATCTGGGGGCAATGCCCACGCTTCTGAGTCGCGGTCTCGCCAAGCCCTTCCTGGCCATGGTCAGCCCCAGCAGCGGATTGGGCACCGACATCACCACCCTGTTCAACCGCTCGCCCGCGAACGCGTATCAGCTCTCCATCCGGGATGCCTCCCACGACGCATTCACCGACAACGCCTGGATCGTCGCTCCATCCGCCGCGACGCGACGGCGGGCGCAGGCCATGCATGCGTGCCTCGTATCCTTCTTCAACAAACATCTGAGGGGAACCGACGACGGGCTTTTGGAGAACCCCGGCGCATTCCATCCGGACGTCATCTCCTTCCGCCGGAAATGACCGTGAGCTTGCACCCGTGGCCGTCGTGGCATCAGGATGCAGCATGTCCTGCCCCGGCCCCGCCCCGCCGGCTCCCGGCCGTGAAGTGCCGGCGGACACGCCTCCCGACTCGGCCGGCCGGCGATTTCCGGTCACCCACTGGACGGTCGTGCTGGCGGCCGCGGCCGGCGAGGGGACGAAGTCCCAGGAGGCGCTGGCCAGCCTGTGCGCGGCCTACTGGCATCCCCTGTATGCCTTCATCCGGCGGCAGGGCTCGGGTCCGCACGACGCCGAGGATCTCACGCAGGAGTTCTTCCGCCAGTTTCTGGGGCGGAACGCCCTGGCCCGCGTGCAGCCGGCGGCGGGCCGGTTTCGTTCCTTCCTCCTCGCCTGCCTCAAGCACTTTCTCGCCAACGAACGCGAACGGTCCCGGGCGCAGCGCCGGGGCGGCGGCCGGGCGCCGGTGCCGCTCGAGGCCGGCGAGGCCGAGACCCGGTATCAGCTTGAACCTGCCGACCCGCTGACGCCCGAAGCCCTGTTCGAGCGCCGCTGGGCCCTCGCCGTGCTCGAACGCACGCTGAAGGAGCTGCGCCGGGAATGCTACCCCGGCCCGAAGCGGTGGTCGTTCGACGAGCTGGAGGGCTTCCTGCCCGGGGGACGGCCGGGGCTGTCGCGGGCGGAGCTGGCCGCCCGGCACGGCGTGAGCGTGGGAGCGGTGGACGTGGCGGTCCACCGCCTGCGCCAGCGCTTCGGCACGCTGTTGCGGGAGCAGGTCGCCCGGACGGTCTCCTCGGAAGCGGAGGTCGGGGAGGAACTCCGGCACCTCATCGCGGTGCTGGGTTCGTGAGCCGGGGCGGTAAGGTCCGGACGGATTTCCGTTTGTATGGATGGCGCACATGAGTGGCGGCGCGACATGCAAGGACTGCGGCAGGAGCATTCCGCCGGACAGCCCGGGCGGTTTCTGCGGCCAGTGCCTGCTGGCGCTGGGCCTGGAGCCGGCGCGGGCCGGCCCGGAGACCGCCGCCGGCGATCCGGGGCCGGACGACCGCAGCATGGCCGCGACCAGGATCGCGCCGACGGAACGGCCGGGCGACCGGATCGGGCGGTACAGGCTGCTCCAGGAGATCGGCCAGGGCAGCTGCGGCGTGGTGTACATGGCCGAGCAGGAGGAGCCGGTCCGCCGTCGCGTCGCGCTGAAGGTGATCAAGGTCGGGATGGACACCCGCCAGGTGGTGGCCCGCTTCGACGCCGAACGCCAGGCCCTGGCCCTCATGGACCATCCGAACATCGCCCGGGTCTTCGATGCGGGCGCGGCGGACTCGGGCCGGCCCTACTTCGTGATGGAGCTGGTCCGCGGCGTCCGCATCACCGACTACTGCGACCAGAACGCCCTCCCTGTCCGTGAACGCCTGAAGCTCTTCACCCAGGTCTGCCGCGCCGTCCAGCACGCCCACCAGAAGGGCATCATCCACCGCGACCTCAAGCCGTCGAACGTCCTCGTCACCCTCCACGACGGCGTGCCGGTGCCCAAGGTGATTGACTTCGGCATCGCCAAGGCCACGCAGGGCCACCTCACGGACCAGACGCTGTTCACCGCCTACGAGCAGTTCCTCGGCACACCCGCCTACATGAGCCCCGAGCAGGCGGAGCTGAGCGGGCTGGACATTGATACCCGCAGCGACCTCTACAGCCTCGGCGTGCTGCTCTACGAGCTGCTCACCGGCACGACCTCCTTCGACACCCACGAACTCCTGAAGGCCGGGCTGGACGAGCTGCGGCGCACGATCCGCGAACGGGAGCCGGTCCGGCCGAGCACCCGGCTCATGCAGCGGCTGGCCGTGTCCCAGACGCCGGTCGCCAGCCGCAAGCCGCCCATTGACCGGGATCTCGACTGGATCGTGATGAAGTGCCTCGAGAAGGACCGTTCCCGGCGGTACGAGACGGCGACCGGCCTGGCGCTGGACATCGAACGGCACCTGGGCAGCGAGCCGGTCGTGGCCCGCCCGCCCAGCGCCGCCTACCGGCTGCAAAGGCTGGTCCGGCGCCACCGGCTCGCCTTCACCGCCACGATAGCCGTCACGCTGGTCCTCGTGCTCGGCATTGCGGTGAGCACCTGGCTGGCCGTGCGTGCCACCCGCGCCCGGGGACGGGAGGTCGAACAACGCCGGACGGCGGAGGCGGCGCGGCGCGAGGAAAGCCGGCAGCGCCTGCTTGCGGAGGAGGCCGGGCGCCGTCTCCGGCAGTCGCTCTATGTCTCCGACATGGGCGTGGCCTGGCGCTCGTGGGCCGAAGGCGACGCGGCACGCACCCGGCAGCTTCTGGACAAATACCGCGCCGCGGCCACGCCGGCGGACGACCCGCGTGGCTTCGAGTGGCGGTACCTCCGGCAACTCTCCCGCCCCGACGAAAGCCTCATCCTGCCCCACGGAAGCTCCTGCGCGAGGCATTCACCGGACGGACGTCTCCTGGCCATTGCGGACCCCTATGCGGCTGATGTCTGGCTTTGGGACGTGGCCGCCCGGAGGATGCTCCGCTCCTTCCGGCCGTTCGAGCGGAGCATCTGGTCCGTCGCCTTTTCGCCCGACGGCCGGGTGCTGGCGACTGCCTCGAGAAACGACCCCGACTTCAAGTTCTGGGACGTTGAATCCGGAGATCTGATCGCGACGCTACCCGGCCGCTCGCAGGCGAACTTCGGCGTGATCTTCAGCCCCGATGGCCGGCGCGTGGCCACGGTGGCGGGCACGGCCTACCAGCCGCTTCCGGCCGAGGTCAAAGTCTGGGACTTCGCGGACCGGAAGGAGCTCATGTCGCTCCCCGGACTCACCACCTTCGTGGTCACAGCGGACTTCAGCCCGGACGGCGAAACGCTCGCCGTCGGCGATGGCGATGGCGTCGTGCGGCTGTGGGACCTGGCGACCGGGGCCGTCCGCTCCCTCACCGCGCACCGGGGCTTCATCATGCCCGTCCGGTTCTCACCCGTGGGCGCGCTCCTGGCCTCGGCGGACGAGCACGGGGCGATCCTGCTGTGGGATTGGCGGGCGGGCCGACTGCTGCGGGTGCTGACGGGGCACCAGGGGCCGGTCAACAGCCTCGCCGTCTCACCGGACGGAAAACGGCTCGCTTCGGGCGGCTGGGATCACACGGCCCGGCTCTGGGACATGAGCACCGGCGAGCAGCTCGCTCGCTGGCTCGGCCACGCCGGGCGCGTCTGGAGCGTGGACTTCTCCCCCGATGGCCGGACCCTGGTCACCGGCAGCTCCGGCGAGACGGTCCGCTTCTGGCCGGTCGGCCCGAAACCGGAGCACGAGATCCTCACGCGCACCGCCGGCGGCAACGGCATCGGCTTCTCTCCTGACGGCCGCTTCCTGTTCGTGGACGAGTGGGAGACCAACCCGGTGGTGGCGTCCAGCCGGGTCACGCTTTGGGATCCGGATTCCAGAACGGTCGCCCATCGCCTGCCGGGGAGGGACATCGCGTTCTCGCCGGACGGGAAGATCCTGACCTTGATCCGCGACGAAACCAACGTGGTTGTCTTCGAAGCCGCCACGCTGCTCCCGCGGGGAACGATTCCCGTCCCTGGACGGCTCACGGGAGCCAAGGCGATCTCCCCCGATGGCCGCCTGCTGGCCCTGCGGAGCGACGGCCGGCCGGTGATTCTGGACCTGGAAGCCCGGCGCCAGATCGCCACCCTGGAGGCCGGGTCGAGCGGAGGCGCCCCGCTGCTGTTCTCCCGCGACGGCCGGACCTTGATCGCGGCCGACTCCCCGGACGGGGCCATCCGGCTCTGGGACACGTCCACCTGGCAGACGCGCGGCTGGCTGCGCGGCCACCAGGCCGCGGTCGGCGCGCTCGCCCTTTCGCCGGACGGCGCGATGTTTGCCAGCGCGGGCGGGACGACGATGCTCCTGTGGGATCTGGCGGCCGGTGCCTTGGCGGAGAATCCGTCCCTGCACGGGAACAGCGGCGCCATCGAAACGCTGGCGTTTTCGCCGGACGGCCGGACGCTCGCCGCGGGCAGCTTTGACGGGCCGATCAGCCTGTGGAGCGTGCCGGGACGGCAGGAGATTGGCTCATTGAAGGCCCACGTGACCGCCGTCTGGGGCGTGGAATTCTCACCCGACGGCCGGACCCTCGCGAGCACCAGCTACGATTTCACCGTGCGGCTGTGGCGGGCGCCGGGCTTCTCCGAGACGGACGTGGGCCGGTGAGTTCCGGAGGCGCGGGACGCCCGGCGCGTGGCGCGCTGTAAGGTTTCGCACGGTTTCCGTTTGGAGGAGGTGGGTGACACCGGCCCGGCCGGCAGCCCGCCAACCCAACACAGTCCTTCACTTCCATGAACGCCATCGCTCCCACCCTCCCGATCCACCCTCCCAGCCGGCGGGCCTTCCTCACCGGCCTCGGCCTCGGGGCGGCTTCCCTGGCCGGCAGCCCCGCCGCCCTGGCCGTCCCCGCCCGGTATGCTCAGCGGTTCCAGCTCTCCGCCGCGGGCACGGTGGATGACTTCAGCCTGATCTGGCCCCAGCCCGACCTGGCGCCGCTGCCGCCGGGAACACTCTTTCGCATCCGGATCAAGTTCCCGGTCCAGCGCCTGGACATCCTCGAGGCCATGACTTTCCTGGCCCCGGCGGAAGCACCGGACACGCCGGTGTTCGTGGCGACCCTCTTCCATATGCGGGTGGACAAGATCGCGCTGTCCGGGACGCCGGCGCCGAACTTCGGCCTGTTCGGGCAGATCATTGACAACCCGGTGGTGGACAATCCCAACCATTCGCCCTTCGGCGACCTGACCGGCCACGTCACCGTCATCTACGGGCAGTTCGATGCGCCCGGCGACCACACCACCTTCACCCTGCTGGGCGGCGCCTCGGCCGGCAGCCATGCCAGCGCCGTCCGCACGGCGACCGGTTCCCTGCACATCCGCGGGCCCTGGCACTCGTTCTAGAGCGGGTTCAGCAAAACTGTGGCCGCCGGAGGGAGCGTCCGGCGGCCGGCCACGGCCCTGAAGTTTGGCCATTTGACTGGCCAACCGGGGGGGGCCCCAAAGGGGCCAAATGAGATAGCCCAGGGCGACGCCCTGGGGACCCGCAATGTGAAATCATCCGCGCCCTGTAGGGGCGCGACCTGTCCAAACCCACCCCAAACATTCATGGGACAACCAGGCGGTGCCCAGGGGTCAGATCTCTGAATTTGACATTCCCTTCGCCCGCCCGGTCCCGAGCCTGATTTGTCAAATTCAGGGATCTGACCCGGATCGCTTTCGGTGCATCCCGGAGTTGTGGGTGAGGAGGCAGCGAATCGGAGCGCATCGGAGGGACGCGCTCCGCGAGTCCTCAACCCAACGCTCCACACCGTTGTAGCCTCGTGGAACCCGGCCCTCCGAAGCGACGCTATGCGGAGTTCGCACCTCTCCCCACCATTCCGGGATGCGCTGCGCGTAAGCCGATCTTCATGGAGGATGCGGATCCCCGGCGCTTCGTCGGGACGCGGGGCTCATCACGGCGTAGATCGGAGGAGGGCGAGGAGCTCAAGCCAATCCGGTACGACTGGGGGCGGAGGCGACGATGACGGTCGGCAGGATCGCTGAGCGCCTCGGGAAGGGCACGCGGCGAAAGCTGAATCCCCTGCTGTACCGGCGGCGGAGGGCCCGGCAAGAATAGCCATTCTCAAGAGCTGACCACTTTATTACCCCATTGCGTCCTTGCTGCATGAATACGGCTGAGGCGTCGCCGAGGGGCTTCTGCGACCCCTGGCAGGGTCGGGAGGTGGGAGGGCACTCATTCCGGGGGTCGAACCCTTGAAGGCAGGTTCGACCCCCGGCTAATCTCTGGAAACCCTGCGGGTTTCTGAGGCGCCTGCGTGAGGGATTGTGGCGCCCTGGATCGAGGAATGGCGCTGCTCCAGGGATTCGCGGAGCTCGTCCCTCCGGAAGTGAAGCGAGGGGGGGGCAGGCAAATGTCAAATTCAGAGATCTGACCCCGGGGACTTTTCGCAACGGCCTGTGTGCCTTGATCGATACACAGATGTCACAATACATATGGGACGTCCTCATGAACAACACCTACCACGCGGCAGGAATGTCCGCCCTAATCGCCACCATCCTCCTTTCAACTGAAAGGGCATGGCCGGAAGGGATGGCAGTGAGACTGGTCAAGACGGAGCCCTTGGGCGGGCTGAATGTCGAGGGCGCGCCCCACCCTCGATCCTATCAACAGGAGTTGGTGGACGCCCACCTACAGCCTGGAAATGGCATCGAGCACCCGCCACTCCGCGTCCGTCTGGTGTCTGACGCGGACGGACGGTTGATCTGGGTCGGGCCCGAGGCGGCTCTTCTGGCGGAACACCACGGACGGGTTGTCGGCATCCTTGCCCTCCACACCTTCGTCATTATCCCGCAGCTTCTCCACCCATACGGTCCCGGCGAGGCGGAACGGTTGAATGGCGCTGCCATGCAGATCGAGGCGGACCCCGGGCTGGCTGGAGGCCACCCGGATCGGGCCATCGTCCTGGAGCCTGCCCTCGCTTTTGGATTGCAGCGGCTGCATCCGACCTTGGATTCCCGCGGGGTGCCCAATCCACTCCGGCAGGCGTCGATCTCGGCCGATCCCGTTGGCACCCTCAGCCTCAAGGCGGAAAATGCGGTGGGAGATCGGCTTGGGCTCACGCTCGACGGCGGATTCAATGTGATGAGTGCGACGGTGAACGGTGACCCCATTCCACTTATCAGGAATCCGCGGGTGCCACCGGTGGTTTCTTGGGGTGGACCAGTCCCCAAGACTGCTTCGCGGAACGGCCAGGACATCGAGGTCATGACCTGTGCCAAGACGGTGGTGAGGCTCATGGCGGATGGTTCGAAGGAGACTCTGAGTTTGCGGGCTGCGCTATCCCTGGATGGGGCGATCTGGGTGGGACCGTCCGACTGTCGCCTCGGGTTCATCATGGGCGACTTCGTGGGGATGCGGATCACGCCGCGAAAGGTCATCGAGATCCATCGCGGTATCGCACCGGATCCATCTGGCCGCCTTCCGGACCCAATCGACTTCGAGACCCTGCTGATGCAGTGGGAGGACCGGTGCAGGAGCGAGGGCCATCGGCCGACCGTCGAAATCCCCCTGGAAGATCTGTGGACGGATGAGGCCGCCCGGATTGCGACCACACACTGGAGTTCGATCGCTCTGAGGCGCCTGGTGTGCGTGGACGGCGAGCTCACGGCGAGCGTGTGCCTGCTCGACTCTGGGCCGGATGAGATGCTGGTCGCCACCTTCGATGCCGACTTCAGTCCTGTCCGGGTGGGCAAGGTGGGGCGATAGCGGGCGGTGTCGATGCGGCCTTCCACGCCATCCTCGTCGCCCTCGGAAAGCGCTTTCCCACCGACATCCCTCCCGTGCCCCAGCCCAAGGCCGAATCGATCGAGGAACTCGTCCTCGAACCCACCGACCCTAACAAAACTCGGTACCCTCCGGGGTCAGATCTCTGAATTTGACATTCCCTTTGCCCGCCCGATCCCGAGGCTGGTTTGTCGAATTCATGGATCTGACCCGGATCGCGTTTTCTGCCTGGAGACGGGTCAGGAGCGCGCTGCCGCGGCGCCGGAGGCGTAGCTGGTGATCAGGCAGCGGTAGGAGGGCAGGTGGTTCGAGAAGAGGGCGGCGAGTCCATCAACGTCGTTGCGCCAGTCGCGGTGCAGTTCGCAGGCCACGGCGAACCAGGTCATGAGCTGCGCCCCGGCCGCCTGCATCCGGAACCAGGCTGCATCGCGGGTGGTGCGGTTGAAGGTTCCGGAGGCGTCGGTGACGACGAAGACCTCGTAACCCTCCTCCAAGGCGGAGAGGGCGGGGAACGCCACGCAGACCTCGGTGACGATGCCGGCGATGAGGAGCTGGCGTTTGCCGGTGGCCTTGACGGCCTTGACGAAGTCCTCGTTGTCCCAGGCGTTGATGTTGCCGGGGCGGGCGATGTAGGGGGCGTCCGGGAAGAGGGCTTTGAGTTCGGGGACCAAAGGCCCGTTGGGACCCTGTTCGAAGCTGGTGGTGAGAATGGTCGGGAGTTTGAAGTACCTGGCACAGTCGGCGAGCGCGAGGACGTTGTTCTTGAAGTCGTCCGGGGAGAAGTCGTGGACGAGGTTGGTCAGGCCGGACTGATGATCCACCAGCAGGACGGCGACGTTGTTCTTGTCGAGGCGACGGTATTGATAGGCGTTCATGGGATTGGGTCTGGACCCGCCGGGATGGCTGGGACCCATCGACCGTAGTTTTCGGGGGCCCGGATGGGCAGTGCCAATTTTCTGGTCTGAGCATGCCGGGACGGAATGGCCCCGGGGGCTCCCGGGGTTCGTCGCCTCGGAGGTGGACAAAGGGGAGGCGGCTTCGCGAGATTGGCCGGCGCGACGGATGAGCAAGAAGCAGAAAGCCTACGCGGCGGCGGGAGTGGACATCGACCTTGGGAACCGGGTGAAGAGCACGCTGCCGGCGTTGCTCGCCTCGACGCACCGGCGTGAAGTCCTGGGCAAGGTCGGCGGCTTCGGCGGGTTGTTTGCCCTGGACCTCAAGCGGCATCGCGAACCGGTGCTGGTCGCGTCGGTGGACGGCGTGGGGACCAAGCTCAAGGTCGCCTTTGCGATGGGCCGTCACGACACCATCGGCGAGGATCTGGTCAACCATTGTGTCAACGACATCGCCGTGCTGGGGGCGGAGCCGCTCTTCTTCCTGGATTACCTCGGAACCGGGAAGCTCGAACCTGAGGTGTTCACGGAGATCCTCCGCGGCTTCGCACGCGGTTGCGCAGCCAACGGGTGCGCCTTGATCGGGGGCGAGACGGCCCAGATGCCGGGATTCTACCGGGAGGGCGAGTACGACGTCAGCGGAACCATCGTGGGCGTGGTGGACCGTTCGCAGATGCTGGACGGTCCGAAGAACGTGCGGCGCGGGGATGTCGTCCTGGGCATCGCCTCGAACGGGCTGCACACCAACGGGTATTCCCTGGCCCGCCGCATCCTGTTCGACCGGCTGAAGCTGAAGCTGAGTTCCCGGGTGGCTGAGATCGGGACCACCGTCGGCGAGGAGCTGCTGAAAGTTCATGTCACCTACGGTCCGCTGATCCAGGCCCTGCTGCGTGCCCCGGGACGTGGGACGGGCAGGACGGTGTCCCCGGGAATCCGGGCGCTGGCGCACATCACGGGCGGGGGCTTCATCGACAATCTGCCACGGGTCCTGCCGAAGACCTGCGATGTGCGGATCCGGAAGGGGAGTTGGGAGATGCCGGGAATTTTCCGGTTGCTGGAGGAGCGGGGAGGCGTCGAGGAGGGGGAACTCTACCAGGTCTTCAACATGGGCATCGGGATGGTCGCGCTGGTTGACGGGGAATCTGCCGACGGACTGCTCCGCCGCATCCGCCGGCGTGGGCACGCGGCCTGGGCCATCGGCGAGGTGGTCCGCGGAACGGGCCGGGTGCGGTTGGACTGACGGGGCGGGCGAAGGCGCCGGGGAGGCCGGGTGCCGGTTCATGGGGGCATTTGGAGCGGGGCGGACGATGACGGTGGTTGGAATGTAAAAGTAGTGATTTGACCCCATTGCCCCATGGCCGACTCGCTCCTCGTTCCCGTGGTCCTCTTTGCCTACCTCGCCGTCCAGCTTGGGATCGGCGTCTGGGCTGCCCGGCGCGTGCACAGTGAGGCCGATTACCTTGTGGCGGGGCGGAGTCTCGGGCCGCTGCTCGCCACCTTCTCCCTGTTTGCGACCTGGTTCGGGGCCGAGACGGTGATGGGGGCGTCGGCGGCGATTGCGGAAGAGGGGCTGTCCGGCGGGCGGGCCGATCCGTTCGGCTACACGCTTTGTCTGGTGCTCATGGCCGTGTTGCTTGCGGGGCGGCTGCGCGAGCGCGAGTACGTGACCCTCGGCGATTTCTTCCGCCAGCGCTTCGGGCCGAAGGTCGAGAAGGGCGCCGTTGCGATCATGGTGCCCACGTCGTTGATCTGGGCGGCGGCGCAGTTGCTGGCCTTCGCGCAGGTGATCGCGGTGATTTCCGGGGTGGACACGACGCTCGCGCTGGTCGGCGCGACAACGCTCGTGATCCTCTACACGGTTCTTGGCGGACTGATGGGGGACGTGGTGACCGACGTGGTGCAGGGCGGGATCCTCATCGTCGGGCTTGTCGTCCTGCTGGTCGGGGTGTTCGAGGCGGCAGGGGGGCCGGCGGCGGCGCTGGCGCGCATCGAGGCGTCGCAGCTCCGGTTGGTCGCTCCGGGCGAGAGCTTCTGGGCGCGGCTGGATCTATGGGCGGTTCCGGTGCTGGGATCGCTTGTGTCGCAGGAAGCCCTGGCGCGCATGATGGCTGCACGATCCCCGGCCGTAGCCCGGCGCAGCAGCTATGCGGCCAGCCTGTTGTACCTGGCGGTCGGTGCCATCCCGGTGACGATCGCGCTCGTCGGCACGCACCTCGCGCCCGAGATCGGGCACCGCGACGAATTTCTGCCGACGCTCGCCAGGATGGTCCTGCATCCGATGGCCTTCGCGCTCCTGATGGGCGCGCTGGTGTCGGCGATTCTGTCCACGGTGGACTCGACGTTGCTGACCGTCGCCTCGTTCGTGTCGCACACTTTCGTCGTGCCGGCCCGGCCTTCGATGGACGAAGCCGGGAAGGTGCGCGTGAGCCGCGCCATGGTCGTCGTCGCCGGCATTGCCGCCGCGCTGATCGCACGTGAGGGCGACAGTATCTTCGATCTCGTGGTTTTCGCGTCGTCGTTCGGGACGGCAGGGATCCTGATCACCGTCGTGGTCGGTCTGTGGAGCCGGTGGGGCGGACCGGTCACCGCCGGTGCGACCTTGATTGTGGGCGCGGGCGTGACCCTTGCCGCGAGCCGCATCGAGGCGGTGTCGGCTCCCTTCCTGCTCGCGGTGGTCTGCGCGGCGATCACGTACGGGATCGTCGGCGCGTGGGAACGCACGCGCCTGAGGCCTGAGACCTGAGACCTGAGACCTGAGGCCTGAGACCTGAGACCTGAGACCTGAGACCTGAAACCTGAGGCCTGAGGCCTGAGGCCTGAGGCCTGAGGCCTGGTTTCTACGCGGAAGGGGAGGTTCGGGCGGCGCTCGAAGAGGTGTGCCTGCGGGTTCGAGGACGGGGACGAGTGCCGCCCTTCGAGCTGTACGAGTCCCCACGAAGGGTGGCTTGGGCGAGTTCCACGAGGCCGCAACGGTGTGGGGCGTTGGGTTGAGGATTCGCGGAGCCCGTCCCTCCGAGTCGCTGCCGCCTCACCCACACCCCGGGGATGCACCGGGGCGGTGGTGACCGGGTCTGACTGCCTTGACCGATCCGGTGTGGCGTCGGCACAGTCTTGGGGATCCTGCGAAGCCAGACGTCCCTGGGAGTTCCGGGTCGTCGATTCGAATTTGCCACGATGCTGTATTGCCTGCGTTCCCTCCGATGGGCCGTCCTCTTGCCCGCCCTGGTCTCCGCACAATCCTCCCCGCCCATCGTGGCGCTGCGCGAGGCGCCCGGTTCCGACCGGATCGAACTGCGCTGGCGCGATGCCGACGGCATTTGGGCGGTGGAGCAGGCGGCACAACTGAATCCGCCGGTTGCCTGGGTTCCGGCTTCCGGGACGGTCCAGGTCGATGGGGCGGACCGTGTGCTGGCGGTGGTGGCGACGGAGCTGGCGCGGTTCTACCGGTTGGGGCTGACAGGGACGCAGCTCACCCAACTCGTCGAGTCCTCGCCGCTGGCGGGGGAGAGTGGCGTGGCGCCGACCCGGCCGACGATCCTCCGATTCAACGCACCTCTTGGGGCGGATGTCCCGCGGGTTCCCGGGATCGTCACCGTGACGGCGGGGGGGCGGCCGATTCTGAGCCGGCTGGATTTGTCGTCGGACCGGCGAACGCTGACGGCATTTCATCTGGAGCCACTCCCCTCGAACACGCGGGTCACCACGCGCATCGACGGTTTTCGACTGACCGACGCGGCGGGGAACCTGGTGGCTCTCCGGGGCGACGGGATGGTTGGAGGCGTGCTGGACCTGACCTTTACGACGCTCAATTCCACGCCGGTGGGAGACACGGCGATCGTGGGCTGGGTGCTCGATTCGGAGCCGAATCCCAACGGCACGGACCGCCCGCTGGCGGGGGTGACGATCACGGTGGACGGGCGTGAGGAATTGCTTCGTGCGGTCACCGACGCCCAGGGTTTCTTCCGGCTTCAACCCGCGCCCTCTGGGCGCTTCTTCGTGCATGTGGATGGGAGGACGGCGGTGGGCAGCGGGTGGCCCGATGGCGACTACTACCCGTTGGTCGGCAAGGCCTGGGAGACGATCCCGGGCGTGATCACCAACATCGCCAATCACACGGGGCGCATCCATCTGCCGCGGGTGCGTGCCGGCTCGTTGCAGCCGGTCAGCGCCACCTTGGACACCCGGGTGGGGTTTCCACAGGCGATCCTCGATGCCAACCCGGCCTTTGCCGGGGTCGAGGTGCGCGTGCCTCCCAATGGATTGTTTGCCGATGACGGCACGCGCGGGGGGCGCGTCGGGCTGGCGCCTGTTCCTCCGGACCGCCTGCCTGAGCCGCTTCCGCCGGGGCTTGAATTCCCGCTGGTCATCACCATCCAGACCGACGGCCCCCTGAACTTCGATCAACCGGTTCCCATCCGTTTCCCCAACACGCCAGACCCGGTCACGGGCCAGCCGTTGCCGGCGGGGTCGCCAGCCGCGCTGTGGAGTTTCAATCACCAGACCGGCCGCTGGGAACTGCAAGGCGGCATGACCGTGACGGCCGACGGTCAATACGTTGAATCCGATCCCGGTGTCGGGGTGCGTCAGCCGGGCTGGCACGGATTCAACACGGGCGGACAGGGTACGGGACCCCGGCGCCGTCGCGACGGGGGCGACAACGAGGATGGCAGGGACCCTTCGGAGGACGGACCGGACGGCGAACAGAAGGATGACGAGCGCTGCCACACGGAATCGACGCTCACGGTCCACGCGGCGACGGATCTGCTCGGCGACACCGCCCTGCTGTTGTCCGGGGCCTCTTCCGTTCCGATTCTCGGCTGCGCGCTGGGGTTTGGCCTCGGTCCGCTGCGCACCGCGCGCGACTGCGTCGAACTCAACAATTCCGGCGCCTGTGTCTCGACCGCGGTCAACAATGTCATCGGGGCGGGACTGGGCTGCATTCCGGTGGTCGGCTCGGTGCTCAGCGTGGGCTGGGGCGCCAAGGGGCTGATCGATGCCGGCTTCAACTGGTATGACTGCACCCAGAACTTCCCGCTCGGAAGTCCGCTGACGCTTGCCGGCGGCGCCTCTCTCGGGAGCCGGAGCGTGCACGCCGTTCTCGAGGAGGCCATTGGTTACCTGGAGGACCAGGTTGAGTTGAGCGAGGCCGCCCGGCATCTGCTTCGGGCGGTGGGTGGCACGGCGGCGTGGGAGGACACCGCGTCGATCGAGGATGCCCGTCTTTACCAGATCTTCTTCGAGCAGCTCCTCGAAGCGGTGAACCCGGCCGGACCCGGAGGTCCGACCGTGACCGCGACGGAGCGTGCCGCCCTGCTGGCTCTTGAACATCCGGAGCGGGTCAGGGCCGCCGATGTGGAGACGGCCATCGCCCGGGCCGAAGCCATGGCCCGCGACGGGCTCGATGCGCATCCGGAATTGAAGGAGGAGATCCGCGATGCGCTGGGCGGCTTTGTGTCCGTGGCCGCGTCGCTCGAGGGCCAGGGCTGGACCCATTACCTGTATGGGCTGGAGCGGGCGATCCTGCTCCTCTCCTCCATCACCGAGGGCGGTTATCTCCCGCGCGTGCGGACCGGGGCCGCCTCCGCCACCCCGCTGCGCACCCACGCGCCGGGCGCTGGTCCGGCCTCCGTCACGGCGGGTGCGCCCGTTCCCGACGTGCGCCTGTACCGGCTTCCCGAGCGGGCGTTGCACTACGAGATTCACAATCTCGAGACCGGCTTTTCGCTCCGCGGCCGGTTGAGCGACACCGGCGTGTTCACGGGTGTCTTTCTGGCTCCGAACACCCTTTATCGCGTCGGGTATCTCGATCCCCAGACCCTCCGGTACGGCTTCGCCTATTTCCGCTCCGAGCCGACCGGAACCCGGACCCTCATTCCCGGAGCGGTTCTGATTGAGACTTCCGGACGCGACACGGACGGCGACGGGCTGGCGGACGTTGCGGAACAGATCGCCGGCACGGACCCGTTCAATCCGGACACGGACGGCGACGGCATTCCTGACGGCGCCGAGATTCGTGCCGGGACGAATCCGCTGGGCGACACGCCGGCGGTCACGGGCGTGATCGCCTCGGCGGAGACCGGCGGGACGACGATCGCGGTGGCTGTGGACAGCGACCTGGCGGTGGTGGCCGGCACCGCCGGACTGACGGTGTTCAACGTTGCGGATCCGCTGGCGCCGACGGAGGTGTCCCGCGTTCCGCTGACCGGCGCGCGTGCGGTGGTGCTGGCGGGGCGGACGGCCGTGGTGGGCCTGGCGAACGCGGCGGTGATCCTTGACCTGACGGAGCCGTCCCAACCGATCGAGGTGGCGCGTCACACGGGCTCCAGCGCGCACGCACTGGCCATTGCGCCGCCGGTGGCCTTCTTCGGTTCAGGGAACAATCTCCGGGCCGCGTGGCTTGCCAGCGATGAACGGATCGGCGAATGGGCCCAGGGCGCCTCGATTCATGATCTCGCGGTGGTCGGGACCCGGCTTTATGTGCTGACCGACCGGGACCTTCGTATCTTCCGCTGGCAGAACCTCGAACTGGCCGAACTGTCGCGCCTCAATGTGGCGGGTGCGACGGCGCCCCTCGAGCAGGGGCGGAAGCTGTTCGTCGGGGGCGACCGCGCCTATGTGGGGTACTTCACGGGGTTCCGGATCTATGATGTGTCCAACGCCTCGTCGCCGGTGCTGCGGGCGGAACCTCCGGCCACGCAACTCGCGATCCACTCGCTTGCGGACAACGGCTCGGGGATTCTGGCGGCCACCACGAGTTTCGGCGGGACCGGCACGCTGGCCCTTTCGCTGTACGACGTGGCTTCAGGAAATTCCACGACCAATTTCCTCACCTCCCTTCCCACTACCGGGACACCCCGGGCCGCTGTGCTGTACCAGGGTCTTGCCTATGTCGCGGACGGCAACCAGGGGCTGCAGGTGGTCCGTTATCTGCCTCCGGATTTCGCCCGACTCGCGCCCACGATCGCCTTCGGGGAACCGTTCGCCGCGGCGGCGCCGGAGATCGAGGCCGGTTCCCTGGTACGGGTGCCCTTGGTCACGACGGACGACATCCAGGTGCGGCACGTGGAGTTGTACCTGGATGGAGCCATGGTCTCCCGGTCCGGCGTGTTTCCGTTCCAACCCCTTCTCAGGGGTCCCGTCTGGTCGCCGTCCCGAACGACGGTGCGCCTGCGGGGCCGGGCCATCGACACGGGCGGCAACGAGGCATGGACGCCGGAGCTTGTGCTGCCACTGGTTGCCGACGCGACGCCGCCCCGGCTTCGGAACGTGTTTCCGGCGGCCAATTCCCAGTCGGATCCCACCGACGTGACCGCGGTGGGGGCGCGGTTCAGCGAGCCCATGAACCTGACCAGCCTGACGGGCGGAGGGTTCCGCCTGGTGGAGGCCGGACCCGACCGGACGCTTGGCACGGCGGACGACGTGGTGGTTGCCGCCACGCCCCACTACGACGCGAACTCGGACACCTTCAGTCTGCGCCGGACGCCGGCATTCCCGCCGGGTCGCTACCGTGCGGCCCTCAGCACGCAGGTCACGGATCTCAACGGCCTACCGCTTGGGTCGGAGCATTCCTGGGATTTCCAGGTGCGGGCCCCCCGGGTTCTGTCCCTGGGTTCCGGTGGGGGCACCACGCATTCCCCCGGGCAGCCGGCTCTCATCGAGGCCCGGTTTTCCCTGCCCATGTCGCTGGCTTCCCTGCGCGATGGCGGATTCGAACTGGTGGCCGCCGGTCCGGACGACCGGTTCGACACGCCCGATGACATCCCTTTCAGCGTGGCTGCGGTGCAGTTTTCGGTGGCCGACCAGCACATGACGTTCGTGCCTGGGCCGCCCCTGCCGAGCGGACGGTACCGGGCCCGGATCACCTTCGAGGCACGCGATGTCCTGGGCAATCCGGTCGAGGCCGAGTCCACGCACACCTTCCAGGTCTCTCCTCCCCGCATCCAGTCGGTCGTTCCCCCGAACGGTCATGTCCGCCAGCCCGGACGCCTTACCGCGGTGGAGGTGACGTTTCTGGACCCGATGGATCCGGCCACCCTGTCCTCGAGTGTCACGCTGACGTTCGATGATGGTTCGCCCGCTCCGGCGGCGTCGCTGGGCTACAACGCGGAACTGCGCACGGCCAGCCTGGTCCATGCCGCCCCGCTGCCCGCCGGGGAGTACGTCTTCACCGTGGGAACGGGGGTCCGGGACATTTATGGCAACGCCCTCGCCTCCGCGGTGACCTCGCGATTCACGGTGCGCGACGGGGTTCAGTGGGGTGTCGATGCGGACGGACTTTGGGACGAAGCGGCCCGGTGGGTGCCCTCGGCGCCACGACCCGGGGATGTCGTGACGATCGACCGGCCGGCGGGCCTTTTCACGATCCAGCATGCCCGCAACAACACCTTCCTGACGCGCCTGACCAGTGCCGAGCATCTGGCGTTGACGGGCGGAAGTCTCACCCTGCTGGAACCGTCCACCTTCTCGGGCCCTTTCACGATCCGGAACGCGACGCTCTCCAATCTCACCACCCTGACGATCACGGCTCCGGTGCAGTTGACCAACGCGGCGCGCGTGCGCGGCTCGGGAGTGCTGGACCTTCGCGGTCCGGTGCACATCGACCGAGGGCCCACGGGTTCGGGCATCGAGGTGGCAGATCAAACGGTCATGCTCTCCGGGCCGGTCGAATGGCGGTCCGGAAGTATCGGCCTCGGGGCGGTGACCTCTGCCGCGACTCATTGGATCGTTGAGCCGGGGGCGGTGTGGGACATGGCCGCCTCCGGTCCGGGCATGTCCTGGGCCGGTTCCGGCGGGCGCACCAGCCTTCGCAACCGGGGGTTGATCCGGTCGCGGGGTGGCACCCAGGAAATCCAGATCACGGGGCTGGTGGTCACCAACGAAGGGCGGTGGCAGGTCGAGTCCGGCACGCTGCTGTTTCGGAACCGGCTCCTCCACTCCGGCGAAATCGACGTCGCGCCCGGGGCCTCGCTCCGGTTCCAGCAGCCCGATCCCAACACCAACATGGTGTTCGCCGCGGGTTCCCGGATCGGAGGGGGCGGCGATGTCTGGTTCTTGAACAGCTTCGACACCGGGATCGATGGCACCTACGCCGTGACGGGCCGCACCACGATCACCAATTCCGCGCGGGTTGCCTTTCGCGGTCCCGTTCAGCTCGGCACCGGAACCTTCGCGCTGGGATTCGGCGCGGCGGAGTTCAGTGCGCCCACCGAGCCGTTTTCGGGCCCCGTGGTGCTGGCGGGTGGGACCATGACCTTCCAGCATCCCGCCACGTTTCACGACCTGGCCTTCTCGAGTGGCACCCTGGACGGCCCGGCGGATCTGTCCGCGACGGCGCCCCTGATGCTGGGCCGGGCGGGCATGAACTTCAGCGTCACCTTCGCCGGCGGGGGGGTGTTCCGCGCCTTGGAAGGGGTCGAGATTCCGATGCGGCTGACACTGGCCGGAAGCCGGGTTCTCGAATTGCATGGCGCCAGCCGCTGGAACTCGGCGCAGGGGGCGGGCTTGTCGATCAGTCTTGAGAACAACGCCGTGCTCCGGGTCACACCGCAGGGTCGGTTCGATTGGACCTCACCCAATCCGATCCTGGGAATGGGCTCGGGCCGGTTCGAGAACGAAGGCCTGCTCCATGTCCGGGTGCCGGACCAGCGTGTGCGGCTGGCCGTTCCGTTTCAGCAGACGGGCGAACTTCGTGTCGAGGCCGGCACGTTCGCGCTCGAGCGCGATTCGGCGATTGGGGGGACGGTGCAGATCGATTCCGGGGCCGCCCTCCAGCTTGCGGCGGGAGCCTCTGCCACGGCGCATCGCCTGCCGGCGTCGATCCAGGGCGCCGGCACCCTCCATGTGTTCGGCGGCTCGAACCGGATTTCGGGCGCGCTGAATGTCGCCACCCTCGTGGTCACCAACCCCGCCACCCGCCTGCATCTCGACACCGATGGCGCGGTCCAGGAACTCGCCCTGGTCAATGGCCGGCTGGAACTGAACGGCACCCTGACCACCAGCGGGGCGACCTCGCGGTTGAGCGGTACCGACGCCCGCCTCGAGGGGCCGGGTGTGC
This sequence comes from Verrucomicrobiia bacterium, assembly GCA_019634625.1. Lineage (NCBI taxonomy): Bacteria > Pseudomonadati > Verrucomicrobiota > Verrucomicrobiia > Verrucomicrobiia bacterium. The sequence continues at coordinate 7,674 of JAHCBA010000033.1, read as the reverse complement.
TCCTCAACGTGGGGACCCTCAGCCGTGGCGCCTTGTGGAGCGCGGCGCGGATCGAGAATGCGGGGCTGTTCCTGCAGGTCGGTACCGCCCGGCCCCGGATGGGCGGCCTGTTCCAGAACCTCCCGGGCGGGACCTACTCCATTACCAACGCCTCCGGTACCCTGGCTGGCGTGCCCGTTCCGCCTCCCGGCCAGTTCGACAACCAGGGGCTCTTCCTGAAGTCCTCGACGGCCAACGCCACGCTGCCGACGGCCATCACCAACCGGGGAACCCTGCGCATTGAGGGCGGACGCCTCACCTTCACCGAATCCCTGCATCAAACCTCCGAAGGCACGCTCGCCGTCGAGATCGGCGGGACCACCGCGGGCTCCGGGCACGGCCAATGCACGGTCAATGGCACCGCCACCCTGGACGGAACCCTGCCACTGGAGTTCCGCGAGGGCTACATTCCCGCGCTGGGAGACACCTTCGCCATCCTGACGGCCGACCGCATCCAAGGCACCCTCACCTCGGCCCCGCCCGTCCGCCTGCCGCCGCATCTGCGGCTGACGCTCACCCACAGTCCGTCCGCCGTCACCGCCCGCATTGTCGATGCCGCAAGCGCGCCATGATGGGGGAGCGGTGCATCCCCCAGTTGTCGGTGAGGCGGCAGCCAATCGGAGGGACGAGCTCCGCGAGTCCGCATTCCAACGCAACCCATCGTTGCGGCCTCCTGGAACTCGGCCCTCCGAGGCGACGCCTCGCGAAGTTCGCGCCTCTACCCACAACTCCGGGATGCACGGATGGGGGAAAGTCGAGGCGGAATCCGGACGGCCATGGACGTGTCTTCGCCGCGGAGGGCCGGGCATTTGCGGCGGAGGGCCGGGCATTCGCGGCGGAGGGCCGGGCATTCGCGGCGGTTCGCGTCCATGCATGGGAGAGCCGGTGCCCGCCTGGCGTCCGTCCGGGACACCGGCCGGTCGCCCTTCCTGGCACCTGCCCTGGTTCGAGGCTGTAACGCCAACCCCGTTGCCATCGTCTTGCCCCGACACGTTTCCCGACAATGACCATGAATCCCCGCTTCCTTCCCACCCTCGCGATCCTCGCGATCGGCATCCGCATGGGCGCCCCCGATCTCTCCGCCACCGACTGGCCCCGCTGGCTCGGACCGGACGGCAGCAACCGCACCCGTGACCCCGCCTTCGTGTCCGATCTGTCGAAGTACTCCACCGCGTGGGAGGCGAAGATCGGCCGCGGTTACTCCGCGGTCAGCGTCGCGGAAGGCCGGGCCTTCGTGCTCGGCCACGACGGGCAAGCCGGCGAGACCGTGTACTGCCTCGATGCCGTCACCGGCCGGGAACTCTGGAAGCACACCTACCCCGCCGAACTCTTGCCGCGCATGCACCCCGGCGGTCCCAATGCCACGCCCACCGTGACCGGCAACCGCGTCCTGACGTTGAGCAAGGACGGCCAGTTGTTCTGCCTCGACACCGCCGACGGCACCCGGGTCTGGGAGGTCAACCTGCCGGCCGCGATGGGCGTTGCCGTGCCGCAGTGGGGTTTCGGAAGTTCGCCGGTGGTCAGCGGCCAGCAGGTATGGATCAGCGCTGGCAAGGTCATCGCGCTCGAACTCGCCACCGGCCGGACCGTCTGGGTTTCCACGGAAGCCCATCCTCCCGCCTACGCCTCGCCCGTCCCGTTCGCCTGGAATGGCCGGCCCTTCATCGCCGCCATGAACGGCAGGGGCTTGTCCGTGCTGTCGGCCACGGACGGCGCCGAAATCGCCCATCGCCCGCTCAAGGCGCAGTTCGATCTGCTCGCGCCGACGCCGATCGTGCTCGACCAGGGGAGGCGCATCTTCATCTCGGCCAACGCCAGCTCGGAGCTGCTGACCTTCGACGGCGAGGCGTTGAACCTGGTCTGGGAAACCCGGGAACTGAAGAACGCCCTCAACAACAGCGTGGCCCTGAACGGCACGATCTACGGCATCGACGGCCGGCAGGGCACGCCCAACTGCCGGCTGGTGGCGCTCAACCTCGCCGATGGCCGCGTGCTCTGGACACGGGACAACTTCGGGTACGGCACCACCATCGGGGTCGATGATGTTCTGCTGGCCCTGACGGAAAACGGCGAACTGGTCACCACCCGGCTGTCACCCGCCGCCTATGCCGAACTGGGCCGGACGCAAGTCCTCGGTCGAACCTGCTGGACCAGCCCGACCGTCGCCCACGGCCGCATCTACGCCCGCAACGACCAAGGCAATCTGATCTGCCTGAGTGCTGAATAAGGGCGGGCCTCCGACTCCCGCGGTCCCCTGCCGGTGTTCGTCTCGGCCGCGATAGGAGGATGCGCTGCCCCTGAGAATGCAGATTTCCTTCCGTCACAAAGCTGGGCAGAATCTTGGCCATGGGCAGAATCGTCAATGCTGCGAAGTTCAAGAATCGGTTCTCCGAGCTGCTCGCGCCACAATCTGCCCCAGCCGACACACTCAAATTCGATGTAGTGCCTACTCATCGCTGGCGCGTAGCACGAACGACTGCACAGGCGACGGGGCCAGAGACATCCTCTCCATGACCCGGTCGACAACGGCTGACCTGTGGCACTTAGCACACACTCCGGTGGCGCGGCCGCCAAGGCAGGGCACTTTCACGAGGCGCTTTGGGGAGTCGATGCATTCCTCGCCGTTCTGAACGGTGAGGCGTCAGCGATCCGAATTGAAACTCCCGGAGATGATGGGGCGGAATTTCATCTCGTGCGTGGAGTCGTCCGGGAACACTGGCAAGCTAAGCGGCAGCCGACAAACCGTGATACCTGGTCCATCTGTGCATTGAGGCCCGTATTGCAGTTCTTCTTCGAAAAGTTTCGCGCCGGAGACCAATGCGTATTCGCTTCAGTCTCCGGCTCACCGGAACTGAAAAAGCTTACGGAAAACGCGCGCGCTGCACAGTCGTACACCGAGTTCCAAGGGCACTTCCTCAGATGTGGGCGTGATGCCCAGTTTACAGACCTCAGGGGATATTTGGGTGCGCTCGACGAAGAGGAAGTGTTCAGATTTCTTAGAGCGGTGACGGTAAGGAGCGCCGAAGAGGTGACCCTCGAATTGCAACTGTGCCGCGTTCTTGGCGCGACTTTCGGCGGGCCCGGGCAGACCACAATGGCTGTCCTGCGGGACCTCTATCTCCTCAGCACGCATGAAGTGCTCACGGCGCCCGACATTGAACAACACCTCCGGACTCGCGGCATTACGCGACGGCGTGCGCCCTCTCCAGACGCAACGAACCGCATATTGGCGGTCACGCGATCCTATGTTGCAGGGCAACGCGCAAGACTGATTCGCGGCGCTGCCATACGCCGGGCGGTCGCGGATGACCTTATTGCCCGTATTCAGAACAACTCCGCACCGTTGGGCATCCTCATCACCAGCGCAGCGGGTGGCGGGAAGAGCGCGTGCTTATGCCAAATCGTGGAAGGATTGCAGGCTGCAGATGTGCCGGTGCTCGCCTTCCGGCTCGATGGTGTCGAGCCCGTCACCACGGCCATCGCGCTGGGGGAAAAGCTTGGCCTTGGCGACTCGCCCGCACTGGTGCTCGCGGACAATTATCCAAAGCGGACGGTAGCGCTTGTGGTGGATCAGGTTGACTGCGTGAGCGCCACTTCAGGCCGTCATCCGGACTTCTTTGATGCCATCGCCGCGCTTCGCGACGAAGTGCTCGGCCTTCACTCGCGCGCCAGGATTTACCTCCTGCTGGCCTGCCGCAAGTTTGACTTTGTGCACGACCATCGACTCAAACAGCTCATAGCGAAAGATCAGTCTCCGATTGAACTCAGCGAGTTCACAGCAGACGAGACCAAAGCAGTGCTGGCAAATGATGGCGGTGACCTTTCCAGACTCACCCCCCCTCAGCAGGCCATGCTTCGCCTGCCACAGAATCTTTCGCTCTTCATTGGCGCCGGACTCGCTCGCACGGAGGAGCGTTTCACAACAGCAAAGGAACTCTGTGATGCCTACTGGGATGCCAAGCGAAGAGCCGTGGCGGCACAATCGCAGGAATGGGACGCGCTCTGGTACCGAGCTATCCAGCATCTCGCCACGGCAATGAGCGACCGTCAGGAGCTCTCAGTGCCCGTCACGACAATGGACGCCTTCCCATCGGAAATGCTCCAACGGATGGCATCAGAAGGGGTGCTGACTTGGGATGGCCGCCGCTACGGCTTCGGCCATGAGACACTCTTTGACTATTGTTTTGCGCGCACGCAGCCGCACGGTGGGCGGGAGTTTGTTCGTTTCCTCGAAAGCGACGCGCAACACCTCTTTCGCCGGGCACAGCTCCGCCAAGTGCTGGCGTTCCTCCGTGACGACGATTTTGCGGCGTATCTTGACAGGATCGTTCACCTGCTTCGAAGTGATCTCATTCGTCCGCACCTGAAGTTGCTCACGATCGAACTTGTCGCGGCACATCCCGAACCGAGGGATGAAGAACTCCAGGCACTAATGCCGTGGATTGATTCCGAGATGGCCTGCCGCCGCGCCAGGAAACCTAATCCCGATCGGCTGGCTTCACGGGTATTCGATGCCTTCTTTGCCTCACGAACGTTGTTCACGATTGCCGACCGTCTTGGTTTCCTCGAACTATGGCTGCAATCGGACGAGGCGTGGTTGCTGGATACGATGTGTCGGTATCTGCGCCAGCAAGCTGACCAGCACTCCGAGCGAGTGGCGGAACTCTTGGAGCCATTCGCCACGAAAGGGGGCGAATGGAAGCCAAGGCTGCGCTATATGGTGGAGGGGAGATGCCTTGGCAAGAGCCGCCGCCTTTTCGATCTGTTTCTTAGGCTTCTGGATGACGGAACACTTGATGATGCGAAAGACCGCCTTCCATCCAACGGCACATTCTGGTCTATGCTGCACGGCTTCTCGGATGAACGGCCCGCTTGGTGCGCGGAACTGGCTGCACACTGGCTGGACCGGCGGATTGCTATCGCCAAGTCGACGATGGATCAACATGGGCTAACAGGGGCCCTGCTCGATGACGAGTTTGGCGTCGATCACCTGTTCACGAGTGCGCGAAAGGCACCAGCAGCTTTCCTTGAGCATATCCTGCCCGCAATCATTCGCGCTGCCGAAGCCTTCAGAACTGATGACCATGGAGCGCTCAGTAGCGATTGGGTATGGCCGTCTCGACATTTGATGAGACAACACATCAGCATGTACGAGGCGTTTCTTAGTGCGTGCGAGGAAGCCTTCGAACTCGCCGGCCGGCAGTCTCCCGACGCCTTGCTCCCTTGCATCAGGCAGCTACGGGTTGCAAGACATCGGACGGCCAACTTCTTGCTCATGTGCGCCTACCTATCTTCTTCTCCTGCCGGCTGTGCGGATGAGGTGCTTGGGTTGTTGGCTGCCGAGCCGGAGCGACTCCTCTGTGGGTACTCAGACAGCTGGTTCTGGGTGTCCCGTCAGGTTCTTGAGAAGTTCTCCCCGCATTGCTCCGAGCCAGTCTTTCGCGCCGTGGAAGCAGAGGTTCTGGCCTTCCTGACGCCCCACGAGCGAACAAGGGAAGGGCTTCCCCGTCGGGGCATCTCGGCCTTCAATCTTTTGTCAGCTCTTGCCTCCCATAGGAGGAGCAACGTTGCAAACGCACAGATCGCCGGGTGGCGGACGAAGTTCGGCAAGCCAGACGGCCCGCCAAGAGGCATACAGAGCTACACCGTGGTCTCCCCTATACCGCAAGAGTCCGCACAACACATGACGGACGAGCAATGGCTTGGAGCCATTGCCAAATACAGTTCAGCGGACCGACAGTTCGACATCGAGCATCTCGAACGTGGTGGTGCCCACGAACTTGCTGGGATGCTCCGGAATTTCGTCAAGGAGCAACCCGAACGATTCAGCCGTCTCGCGCTCCGTTTCCCTGAAGACGTTGAACCGAGCTACTTCATGAACGTGCTTTACGGGCTGAAGGAGTCCGCAAGCCCTATGCCTGGCAAGATTGAGGTGGCAAGACGTGTATTCGCTCGGGAAGACAAGGCTTGCTTGTGCGCTGCTCTGGATTTGCTCGGCACGATGGCCGATGCCCGGCTACCCGAGGATGCGATCCAGTTCATTCGGGATGCGGCGCGGCATTCGGATCCGAATGCGGATCTAGCCGATGGTGAGCAGGCTTACTATGGAGGTGATATTCTTCACCATGGCATCAATACCGTGCGCGGGGTTGCAGCACTCACGATTGGCAATCTGATCAAGCATGACTTGCAGTATCTGGCGGACTTTTGTGGCACGATCGACCAGCTAGTGACCGACCCTAGTCTGGCTGTGCGGGCCGTGGTGGCCTCAACCTTGTTCGCCGTTGCCCGAAACGATACGCCGTTGGCGCTGCAACTCATGGAAGCGCTCCTGGATTCGGACGACCGGCTTCTGGGCACAGCCTACGTGGTTCATTTTATTCAGTCGGGACTACGCGAGCACTTTGGTCACTTTGCCGGGACAATTGACCGCATGCTGGGTTCCTCACGCGATGAAGTGAGGAAGCAGGGGGGGACTCTCGCCTGCCTCGCCCGGCTCTATCACAAGGTTGCTGACCCGCTTGCTGAGGTGGCGCTTTCCGGCGACGAACAATGCCGGCTAGGGGCGTGCCAAATCGCAAGTAGAAACCTCCTGCATCCGGAATGCCGTTCGTGGTGTGAACCCGCTTTGGTTCGCCTGTTTGCTGACAGCAGCAAGGCCGTCCGTACCCATGCCGCGACATGTTTCCGCCGCCTTTGGCAATCACCTGACACACCTCTCAGGGACTTCGAGGCCCTGATTCGCAGTTTTCTTGACAGTCCGGCTTTCGCTGAAGAGCCGAGTCTTTTGCTGTACGCCTTGAAGGAGACCAATCGTCGCGTTCCCGAAATCATCCTTGATGTCTGCGAGATCTTTGCCTCCCGCTGCGCTGAAGGGGCCCGGGACATCCGCACGTCACTTGCTGCGGACGAGCAAATCGTTGGCAAGCTTGTCTTTACAGCCTACGCCCAGCTTCAGTCGAAGCCCCTTTATGACCGGGCGCTTGCGCTGATTGACCAGTTGAGTTTGGAGGGATTGCCAAGTGCAAGCACCCATCTTGCCGATCTTGAGCGGTAGCAGGGAAATTCGGCTTCGGGGTCAGATCTCTGAATTTGACATTCTGGTCGGCCGCCCGATCCCGGGCCTGATTTGTCAAATTCACAGATGTGACCCCGACCCCGCCATGGGACAGTGTGGGGTTCGGACGACGCGCGATCACGGGCCCAAAGCCTTCGGGAGCGTCTCGATCGGATCCGATCGCCAGCATCGGACCGTGACGCGGGACTGGTTGTCCATCGGGAATGCCTGGCCCCGGCGCCTTGTATTGACCTCCAACCGTAGAACCGTATCGTGACCCATATGAAGACCACGCTCGATCTTCCGGACGACCTGCTGATCGAGGCCAAGACCCTCGCGGCCCGCCGGAGAACCACCCTCAAGGCGATCGTGGAGAGCGCCCTCCGCCGCGAGATTCGGCCCGCCGCCGAGTTGGAGAACCCCGACCCGGAGAAGTTCGAGGTAGGACCTCTGGGACTCCTCGTCCTCAAGCAACGCCACGGAGAAAAGCCCATGACCTTGGAAGAGATTCGTCGCCTGCAGGAAGAGGGCGACGAGGAGGAGTTCCAGCGGGCCATGAAACTCAGGGGCCAATGATC
>JAHCBA010000032.1 GCA_019634625.1 Verrucomicrobiia bacterium | reverse complement strand
GCCGAGGCGCCTGGCCAGGCTGGCGGTGCTGTGAGTGCCGCGGCGCAGGACGACGGTCCTGCCTTGTTTCCGCGGGTGGTGGCGGTGATGGGGCATGTCGATGCGCTGCATTAGCCAGTGGGAGTGCTCCCGGCGTACTCGCCGAGATCGGTTTTCGTTCCTTATACGGTGATTTTTCCACTCGATTTTCCTATGATAGACCCATGCCTAGCCGCTCCAGGGTCGTTGTAGACGGCAGCCTTCCGCCGTCAATGGATTTGCCACAATTTGCCGACAAATCCGTTAAAGGTCGTACAAGCTCGACAATACCCGCAGAGTCTATACGATCTCCTCGTCGGTGCGGAACCCCTTGCAAACAAAGGCGAAAACGCTGGCCTGGAGGGGGTTCCGAAGGCGACGGAGAGGTGGCCGAGTGGCTGAAGGCGGCGGTTTGCTAAACCGCTGTACGGTCAAAAGCCGTACCGGGGGTTCGAATCCCCCCCTCTCCGCCAGATCCGCAGCACGACTGAGCGCACCCACGGTCCTTTCGGCCTGGGCCTGCGTTGACTCGACCGTTACAGCCCGCTGCGGGGATGCGCCGGCCTCGCCGTCCCGCGGCTGCGGGACCAATACCCCTCGTCGCGGAGCCCCTTCCAGTTTTCAGACAGGCCGGTGCCTTGGGGAGGAGGGGATTCGGCAGGAGTTGCTGGGGCAAAGCATTACGGGGCAGAGCGGGCGGAGACGATGATGACGCTAGGCAGGATTGCGGAGCGCCTAGGGATGGGCACGCGGGGACACCCGAGCCCCCTGCTGCATCGGCGGCGGAAGGCCCGCCGAGGGTTTCCATTATCAAGTACTGACCTCGCTTACAGAAGGTTGGAGACTGGAGCCAGTGGTCGGGATTGAACCGACGACCTACGGTTTACGAAACCGTTGCTCTACCACTGAGCTACACTGGCGTGGCTGAAGCGCACGCGGGGGCGCGGGAGGATTAAGACGGACCGGGGCGGGGGGGTCAAGATTGTGGAAGGGGTTTGCGCAAGGGGGCGTGCATCCCGGAGTTGTGGGGCGAGCGGCGATCTTCGTGAAGCGTGGCCTTGGAGGGCCTGGTACTACCAAGCTGAAGCGGTGGGGGTGCTTTGGGTTGAGGACTCGCGGAGCTCGTCCCTCCGAAAGGGGAAGGGACAGCAGGGTTGCGAATCCGGAGGGCCGAGTTCCACGAGGCCGCAACGGTGTGGCGCGCTGGGTTGAGGACTCGCGGAGCTCGTCCCTCCGATTCCTCGTCCCTCCGATTCCTCGTCCCTTCGATTCGCGGCCTCCCCATGGGAAGGCCGCGGTCTCCGCAGTCCGGCGTCCGGGCGCCGGGTATGGATCCGGGGGAACTCAGCTCACCTTGGGGAGAGACCAAGGCTGGCGATAGGCGTAATGGCGCAGGCGGTTGGCTTCGTCGTCGCCGATGAAGGCTTCGCCGGCGGGGTCCCATCGGAGTTTGCGACCGAGCCGGACGGCGAGGCTGCCGAGGTGGCAGACGGTCGAGGTGCGATGGCCGATTTCGGCGTCGCAGATGGGGGCCTTGCGGCTCTTGATGCACTCGAACCAGTTGTTCATGTGGTCGCGGCTGACGTAGAGGCGGACGGCGTCGTCGGGGAGCGGTTCTCCGATGAGATCCTCGTCGCTGGCTTCGAGGTTGCCGCGATTGACATGGATCCAGCCGTTTTCGCCTTCGAAGGTGGTGCCGGTTTTGCGATTGGGTCCCTGGGTGCAGTTGAGGACGACGCCACTGGCGTAGCGGTAGGTGATTTCGCTGTCCACGGGGACCTCGAAGCGTTTTTCGGGGTCGAAGGTGCCGGTGCCTTCGATTTCCACGGGGCCGGTGTCGTCGGTGCCGAGTCCCCATTGGGCGATATCGAGGTGGTGGGCGCCCCAATTGGTCATCTGGCCGCCGGAGTAGTCCCAGAAGAAGCGGAAGTTGTAGTGGACGCGATTGCGGTTGTAGGGGTGCCAGGGGGCGGGGCCGAGCCAGAGATCGTAGTCGAGTTCTTCGGGCGGTTCGCTGTCCGGCACCGGGGTTGGATCGAAGTTGACGTAGGTCAGGCCGACGCGGACGGACTTGAGTTTGCCGATGCGACCGTTGCGGACCAGTTCGCAGCCGAGGCGGAACTTGTCGTCGGAACGCTGCTGGCTGCCGGTCTGCAGGATGCGCCGGGTGGTTTTGGCGACTTCGGCGATGACGCGTCCCTCGTGGATGGTGAGGGTGAGGGGTTTTTCGCAGTACACGTCCTTGTCGGCCTGGCAGGCATGGACGCATTGGAGGGCGTGCCAGTGGTCGGGGGTTCCGATGATGACGGCATCGACATCCCGGTTCTCGAGGAGTCTGCGGTAGTCGGTATGGGATGAGGGTTTGCGGCCGGTCTGCCTTTCGATTTCGGCGACGGCGCGGGCGGCGTGCCGGGTGTCCACATCGCAGACGGCGACCACATTGGCGGCGACGCCGCGCATGAGGGCGAAGCCGCGTCCGCCGGTGCCGATGACCCCGACGCGAATGCCGGCCCGGGCGCCGGAGCCGAGTTCAGCGGCCCGACCGGCGACATGGGGGAAGGCGACGGCGGTGGCGGCGAGGGTCCCGGTGCGTTGGAGGAATTTCCGGCGGGTCAGTCTTGGCGATGGCATGGACATGGTGCGTGGCGATTCGGGATGAGGGTGATTTCAGGTGACGTTGTACCTCCCGGGCCGCCGACGGGGCAAGCCAATCGGGAGGTCCCGGATCGCCGCGCAAGACACCGCAAAGGCAGCAGCGGGGATTCGACGCGTGGGGGCGGCTTGAATAGGATCGCGGGGTGTCGCCGAGCGAATCGTATCTGGAGAGTTGTCGCGGTCTGGTCAGTGCCGTGGGGGGGCAGTTGGGGGAGATCCGGCGGGCGGCGGACTTGTTTGCCGGGACCATTTTGGCGGGGCGGATGGTGCATTTGTTCGGGTCGGGGCACAGCCGGATCCTGGTGGAGGAGATGTGGCCCCGGTACGGTTCGTTTCCCGGGTTCAATCCCATCGTCGAGTTGTCGTTGAGTTTTCACAACCTGGTGGTGGGGGCGAACGGGCAGCGTCAGGCGATGTTTCTGGAGAACGTTTCGGGCCTGGCGGAGCGAATCCTCCGGAATTTCGATTTGCGGACGGAGGACAGTGCACTGGTGATTTCGTCGAGCGGCTGCAACGTGGTGCCGATCGAGATGGCGGAAGGGTTTCGGCGGCGTGGCATCCGGGTGGTGGCGATCGTGTCGCGCCGGCATGCGGAGGCGAGCGCGAGCCGGTGTGCGGATGGGCGGAAGCTGACGGATGTGGCGGATCTGGTGCTGGACACGGGGGCGCCGGTGGGGGATGCGATGGTGCGGGTGGAAGGATTGGACACGCCGGTGGCGCCGGGCTCGACGGTGGGGGGGTGTCTGCTGGTCAACTGCATCAAGGCGGAACTGGCGCAGCGCCTGACGGCGGCGGGGCAGCCGCCGCGGGTGCTCAGTGCGGGTGTGGTGGTGGGGCAGGGTCGGGCGGAGGCGCTTTTCGAGGGGGCGTACGACGAGCATGCGCGGCGGCTGGCGCGTTTGTACGAGAATTTGGGTGAGGTTTAGGGGGGCGGGTTGGGGATTGTAGTGCCGGGCGGGGCCGGCGCATCTTCGCAGGGTCATGTCGTCGGGGATGCAACTCAGTCAGGGGCTCGCGCTGCAGCAGGTGCTGTCGCCCCAGATGCAGCAGTCGCTGGCGTTGCTGCAGGCACCGATCCTCGAGTTGCGATCGCTGGTGGAGCAGGAGATGGCGCAGAATCCGGTGTTGGAAGAGGTGCCGCCGGGGGAAGGGCCGCGGGCCGAGGGGATGGAGAACGGGGAGGCGGGGCCTGGAAGCGTCGCGGCCGCGCTGGATCCGGCGGAGCCGCCGAAGGATCTGCTGTATGATCCGGCGACCGAGCGGCCGAACGGGGCGGCGGTGGACGATTTTCAGGCCCGGCTGGAGCAGTTGGCGCAACTGGACCAGGAATGGCGGGATCATTTTTCGCAGGCGAATCCGCCGCTGCGACAGCCGGAAGTCGAGGATGAGCGGCGCCAGTTTTTGTTCGACAGCCTGACCCAGGGGACGTCGCTGCAGGAAGAGCTGGCGTGGCAGTTGCAGACCTCGGAGGTGCCCGGGGAGCTGCGGGCGCTGGCGGAGTTGATCATAGGGAATCTCAATGACGAGGGGTATCTGGCGACGCCGTTGAGTGTGATGGCCCAGACGGCTGGAGTGGAGCTGGAGGCGTTGGAGGCGGCGTTGAAGGTGGTGCAGGGGCTCGAGCCGGCGGGGATTGCGGCGCGGGATCTGCGGGAATGCCTGCTGCTGCAATTGGAGCGGCAGGGGCGGGAGGAGTCCCTCGAGTACGTGGTGGTGCGGGACCATCTGGAGGCGCTGGCCCGGCGGCGGTACCAGGACATCGGGGATCAGTTGGGGGTGTATCCGGACGAGATCCAGGATGCGGCGGAGAACATCGGCAAGCTGAAGCCGCGGCCCGGCCGGGAACTGGCACCGGCGGAGCCGGAGTACGTCCTGCCGGAGGTGGTGGTGACGCGGGGGGAGAACGGGTGGCAGGTGACGCTCAACGACGAGCCGTTGCCGCGCGTGCGGATCAGCCATGCCTACAAGGACATGCTGATCCAGGCCGGGAGCAGTCCGGAGGTGCGCGAGTATCTGCGGGAGAAGATCCGGGCCGGGAAGTTCCTGATGCGCTGCCTGGACCAGCGGGAGCAGACCATCAAGCGGATTGCGGAAGAGGTGGTGAGGCGCCAGGAGGCGTTTTTCGAGCGGGGCCGGGCGCAGTTGAAGCCGATGACGATGGCGCAGGTGGCCGAAGTGGTGGGGGTGCACGAGACGACGGTGAGCCGGGCGGTGGCGGGGAAGTACATGAGCACGCCGCAGGGGGTGATCGAGATGCGGGCGCTGTTCACGAGCGGGGTGGCGACATCGGACGGGGGGTCGGTGGCGAGCACCGGGGTGAAGGAACTGATTGGGGAGATGATCCGGGGGGAGGATCCGGCGCATCCGTTGACCGACGACCAGATCGAGGCGCGCCTGAGGGACCAGGGGATCCGGATCGCCCGCAGGACGGTGGCGAAGTACCGCAACGAAATGAAGATCCTGCCGGTGGCGATGCGGCGAAGCGGGTAGGGTGGGTCAAGGTCGGAGTGGCCGGGCGGACTGGTTTTTTGAGGGCACAACCGTTTCCGGCATTGCCATCGGAATCGGGCGGGGCTTTAGATTCGAGGCATCAACCTGAGTCCAAGGCATGTTTTACAAGCTTTCACGTCTCTTCGGCCGCCGGGCAGCACGTCCGGGCGGGTTCACCCTGATTGAGTTGCTGGTGGTGATCGCCATCATCGCCATTCTGGCCAGCATGCTGCTGCCGGCGCTGGCGAAGGCGAAGGCCAAGGCGCAGGGCATTCTTTGCCTGAGCAACGGCAAGCAGATTGCTTTGGCGTGGACGCTGTATGCGGGGGACAACGAGGAGCGATTGGCGGGCAATCTGGATGGGGGCGACGCGCAGAACTTCAGCCGGTCCAACCTGACGTGGGCGGTGGGCTGGCTGGACAACTCGACGTACCGCAATGACAACACCAACACCATCATCCTGATGAACTCGCAGTTGGGCAAATACACGGGGGCCCCCGGCGTGTACAAGTGCCCGGCCGACATGAGCCGGAGCCGCGGCAAGGCGGGTCCGCCGCGCGTGCGCTCGATTTCGATGAACGCCTATGTCGGAACGCGGTTCAACGGGTCGGCGGGTTCGGAGAATCGTCCCTACACTGGAGGATACCGGCAATTCATCCGGTCCACGGACATCGCGTCGCCTTCGAAGACGTGGGTCACCATCGACGAACGGGAGGACTCGATCAACGACGGGTGGTTCGCCGTGGATATGAACTCGTACGACCCGCATCGTCCGGGCGGGCACATCATCGTGGATTATCCGGCCACCTACCACAATCGGGCGGGCGGCCTGTCGTTTGCCGACGGTCACGCGGAGATCCGCAAGTGGGTGGATCCGCGCACGGCGCCGATTCTGCGCCAAGGCGTGCTGTTGCCCCTGGGTCAGCCGTCGCCGAACAACCGCGACGTGGACTGGTTGCAGGAGCGGTCAACGCACAAGGTTGTGAACCCGACCCGCTTCTGACGGGTTGGCAGGCGTTTCGAACGGGGGCCCATGAAGTGGCTGTGGGCGACGAATGGGCCCCCGAGGGCAGCCCGGTTGGCCGGGGTGTGGAAGGCGGGGTTGGTGCTGGCCGGGGTGGCGTTGGTGGCGGTGGCGCTGGCGCTGGGGAAGGGCACGGGACGCGGGTTCGGATGGGGAGCGGGCGGATTGGACCGCAAGGTTCCGTTGCCGGTTGCGTTGGACTGGGCCGCCATGGATCCGCTGGTGGGAGGGCATCTGGAGGACCTTTGGCGGGGGGCGGTGGAAGTCCGGGGGGATGCGGTCAGGAGGTCTGAGCTGGGACTGGCGTTGGCAGTCAACGGGCTTTGGGCCGAGGCCCGGCAGTGTTTTGTCGAGGCCATCCGGTTGGGGGAGAAAGGCCCGCTTCCCGGGCTTTACGGGGCGGTGGCGTTGAGCGAGGCGGGCGATCTCGAAGGAGCGGTTGTCGAACTGGAGCAGGTATTGACCCGGCACCCGGAGCACGCGCCTTCGTGGCATCGGCTGGGGCGGTTGCGGATGGGATTGGGGGATGAAGCGGGCGCCGAAGAGGCCTTCGCGAAGGTCACCGCGCTGGCGCCGGAGGCCTGGCATGGGTGGGCCGGTTTGGGCGATGCGAGACTGCGGGCGGGCCGGGTGGAGGAGGCGATCGAGGTTCTGGAACGGGCGATCGCGCTGGATCCCTACGCGCGGAGCGCGCGGCACCGGTTGGGACAGGCCTACCAGCGTGCGGGTCGGGCCGAGGCGGCGGGTTTGGAATTGACAGCAGGAATGGCGGCGACGCTGACGCCGATGCCCGATGAGTGGTCCCTGGCGGCGCTGGGGCACATGAAGGCGTTGCCGGACCAGTTCGAGGCGGCGGACACTCTGATGGCACAGGGGCGGACGGGCGAGGCGGTGCGGCAACTGCGAGGGGTGTATCAGGTGCATCCGGACAACGCAGCGGTGGCGGCGCGGCTGGGTTTGGCGCTGGTGGCGGACGGACAGGCTGAGGCGGCGTGGAATCTCCTGATGGCGGCGCTGGCGGGGCGTCCGGGGGAGGTTGGGTTGCTGATGGCCGCCTCGCGGGTGGCGGTGGAACGGGGCATGACGGATCGGGGTTTGGCGCTGGCGCAGGAGGCGGTGCTACGGGCACCACGCCTCGCGGAGGCCCATGTGGCGGTGGCGAATGCGTGGATTGGCCGGGAAGACGATGCGGAGGCGGTGGCGGCCCTGGAGCGGGCGATCGAACTGGCTCCGGGGAGCGTGGAACTGAGGCTGCAGTTGGGTGACGTGCTGCGGTTCAATCTCGGGCGGGTCGAGGAGGCGCAGGGTCAGTACCGGCGGGCGTGGGAACGGGATCCCATTCATCCGGTGGCGCTGGAGCGTCTGGCTTCGGTCGAGATCGAGAGGGGCAACTGGGAGGGGGCGATGGGCCGGGTCCGGGCATTGGAGCGTCTGGGGATTGACCGGGAAGCGGTGGCGGCCTTGAAGGCGGAACTGGCGGCAGCGCGGGGTGACCCAAAATGAGCTGTGGCGGACGATTCCTTGGGCGTTGTGCGGTCGCGTTGCTGCTCCTGACCGGGGCGGGATGCGATCGGGGTGGCCCGGCGGGATCGGGCCCTGGAACGGAGCGGGTTGGTGGGGATGGTTTGGAACGGGGGGAGGCCTGGTTCGAGGAAGTGGGGGCGGCGGTCGGGGTGGATTTTGTCCATCGGTCGGGACATGCCGGGAGGCACCTGATGCCGGAGATCAACGCGGGCGGGGTGGCGTTGCTGGATTTCGACAATGACGGATGGATGGATGTGCTGTGCATCGACGGCGGGTCGGCGGATCCCGAGCGGCCGGTTCCAGCCCGGCACCGGCTGTATCGGAACCTTGGGGGCTGGCGGTTCGAGGATGTGACCTTGCGGGCGGGACTGGATCGGGTGGGGGGATACGGGATGGGAGTGGCCTGTGGCGATTACGACGGCGACGGGTGGACGGACATCTATTTTCTGAATCTTCGGGGGAATGCGCTGTACCGGAACCGGGGGGACGGGACGTTCGAGGACGTGACGGACCGGGCGGGTGTGGCGGGGGACGAATGGAGCAGCAGCGCCGCCTTTTTCGACTTCGACCGGGACGGTCACCTGGACCTGATGGTGGTGAACTACCTGCACTGGTCGATCGCGGTGGAGGTCGAGTGCTATTCGCGGGGCGGGGTGCCGGACTACTGTTCCCCCCTGAGTTACCGGGCACCGGCGCGGGACCGGCTCTACCGGAACCGGGGGGACGGGACCTTCGAGGACGTGACCGAGGCGATGGGATTGGGGGAGGCGTTTGGGACGGGGCTGGGGGTGGCGACCGGGGATTTCGACGGGGACGGCTGGGTGGACATCCTGGTGGCCAACGATGCGATGGCCAATCAGCTCTGGCTCAATCGCGGGGGGCGCAGGTTCGAGGAGGCGGCATCGGAACGGGGATGCGCCTTGAGCGCGCTGGGCATTCCGCGGGCGGGGATGGGGGTGGTGGCGGTGGACGTGGGGCAGCGCGGCTGGCTGGATCTGTTCATCACCCATCTGGTGGGCGAAGGGAACGGGCTGTTTCACAACGCCGGGGGATACTTTGAGGATCGGATTACGGCCCGCGGGCCGATGGCCGGAAGCTGGCCGTTCACGGGGTTTGGCGTGGGGTTCCGCGACTTCGACCACGATGGACATCCCGACCTGTTCGTGGCCAACGGCCGGGTTCGGCTGGGGACGCGCGACCTGGTGCCATCCGATCCGTATGCGGAGCCGGACACGCTGCGGCGAGGGTTGGGGGGGGGTGAATTCGCCGAGGTGCGTCCGGCCGGGGGGACCTGGCCGGTATTGATGGGGGCGGGGCGGGGTGCGGCCTTTGGCGACTTGAACAACGACGGCGCCGAGGATGTGGTGGTGGTGAACAAGGATGGTCCGGTTCATGTGCTGCGAAACCGGATGGGCGGCCGCGGGAACTGGATCGGGTTGGATGTACGGGACAGCCGGGGGCAGGTGGCGCGCAACGCGATGGTCCGGCTGGAGGCCGGGGGCCGGGTGCAGTGGCGTCAGGTGCAGCCCAACGAGGGGTACGCATCGAGCAACGATCCGCGGCTGGTTTTTGGGCTGGGGGCGGCCGCCGGGGTGGACGAGGTGGCGGTTCGGTACCTGGACGGCGCGGGCAGGGAAACGCGGTTCGGGCCTTTGGCGGCGGGGCGGTACCATACGTTGACCGGTCCTGCCGTCGGGCGGCAGGATTGACGCGGGGACGGTGGGGTCCCGGCAGGGAATGCCGCGGATTGGGGGGAATTGACGCTTGACGGTGGTTTCCGCCCCTTCCTAGCCTGCCACCCATCTTGGACAACTGGCTGGTCCACCAGCGAGCGAAGTCGGTTATCCGCCGACTTTTTTGTTCTCCGGTGGGCACGGCCAACGAGCTATGAACGCGGAATTGCTGGCAGTTCTGGAGTACTGGGAGCGCGAGAAGGGTATCAGTCGCGACGTGCTGGTCCGTGCCGTCGAGGAGGCCCTCGTCGCGGCGGCCCGGCGTGCCGTGGGGCCGGCCCGTGACCTGCGGTGCAGCATCGATCCGAAGACCGGGGCGATCAAGGCGTTCGCCCGGTTGATCGTGAGTGACAAGGTGATCTCGAAGCACGACCAGCTTTCCATTGCGGAGGCGCGCCGGACGAAGCCGGACGCGCAGGTGGGGGATGAGGTCGAGGTGGAGGTGACGCCTGCCGATTTCGGTCGGATCGCCGCCCAGAACGCACGGCAGGCCGTGATGCAGCAACTTCGGCGGGCGGAGAAGCAGTTGATCCTGGAGGAGTTCAAGGACCGGGTGGGCGACATCGTCAGCGGGGTGGTGCGGCGGTTCGAGCGTTCGGATGTGGTGGTGGACCTGGGCCGGTACGAGGCGCTGCTGCCGAACCGGGAGCGGGTGCCGACCGAGGAGTACCAGACCGGAGAGCGGGTGCGCGCCTACGTGAAGGCGGTGGAGACCACGGTGCATGGGCCCGAGATCATCCTGAGCCGGTCGGATCCCATGTTTGTCATCAAGCTGTTCCAGCTCGAGGTGGCGGAGATTTCGGATGGGACGATCGAGGTGAAGGCGATCGCCCGCGAGCCCGGTTACCGGACCAAGCTGGCCGTCTATTCGCGCGACTCGAAGGTGGATCCGGTGGGGGCCTGTGTCGGACTGCGGGGTCAGCGGGTGAAGAACATCGTCCGGGAGCTGAACAACGAGAAGGTGGACATCATCCCGTGGTCCTCGGACATTCGGAGCTACATCAGCGCGGCGCTGTCGCCGGCGAAGTTGAAGAGCTTCGAGGTGGATGAGGCGAATCGCCGGGTGAAGGTCCTGGTGGCGACCGACCAGTTGTCCCTGGCCATCGGCCGGCGGGGGCAGAATGCGCGCCTGACTTCGAAGCTGACAGGATGGTACGTGGACATCGAGGAGGAGAAGGTGGCCCCCGAGATGGGCTTCGAGGAGAAGGTGGCCGAGGCGATCAAGGGGTTGTCGGACATCCCCGGGATCAGCGAGGCTCACGCCAGCGCCCTGGTTCACATGGGTTTCCATTCTTTCGACGATCTGTCCCAGGCCGAGGTGGACGATCTTCAATCCAACCCCGAGATCGGGGATCAGGCCGTTGCCGTGCTGGCCGCGGTTCAAGCGGAGGCGATCCGTCGCCAGGAGCCCTCCTCGGCAACACGCTCCACCACGCCGTGACGCCGCGGTGGTTGCCCTGGCCGCCGGGATCGTCCCGGGGGCCGCACGAAGTGAATTCTCTATGCCCGTTCGCATTTACGACATCGCCCGGAAGCTCGGCCTCGAAAGCAAGGTAGTCATCGCCAAGGCCAAGGAACTGGGCATTACGAACGCCAAGGTCGCCTCCAGCACGCTCGACAAGATCACTGCGGAATACCTGTTGGACCGATTGGGCCCGCCTCCGGGCGAGAGTCCGCCGGAAACCCCGGTCGAATCGCCCGCCACCGCTCCTCCCGAACCCGCGCCCGTCCCTGAGCCCGTCGTGCCGCCCACCGTCGCTGCCATTCCCGAAGCTGCCCCGCCCGCGGGGGAGACGATACCTTCGTCCACGGTGGAAACACCGGCGGCCGACACCAGACCGGATGGTCATGAGGCTCAGTTGGAAGCCGCGGCCACCCGGGAAGGCGCTGACATCACTGCCGAGCGGTCCGTCGGGGAGGTTCCGGCCGTGGAGGCTCCGGTGCCCGACCAGTCGGCGCCGGTTGCCGCCGCGGAAGGGCCTGCGAGGGTGGAAGCGACGGCGGACGCCGGAACGGACGAGGCCGCTGTGGAGCAGGAACCGGCGGTGCCCGCGGTCGCGACGGAAGCCGCAGCACCTGCCGCTACGACGGAGGCGGGCGTGCCCGTCGTCGAGCCGGAACCGGTGGCGGCGGTCACCGGAACCCCCGCTTCCACGCCAGAACCCGTTGCTTCGGAGGCGCCGCCCGCCCCGCCCCCGCCGCCTGCGCGTCCCGCACCCCGGGTGCCGGGACTCGGTGAACTGGTCGGTCGCATCGAACTCCCGCAGAGGGCGCGTCCGGCGGTTCGGCCCGCACCTCCGCCGCCTCCGCCGCGACGGCCGGAGCCGCCTCGGGGGGGCGGTGGTCGGCCCGGGGCGCCGGGCGGGTTTTCAAGGCCGGGCGGGCCGCCGACCGGCGTTGGCGCGGGGCGTCCGGGAGCGGCGTCATCGGCAGCACGTGGGCCGGCCGCGGGGCCGGGTGGGGCCAACAAGGGGCCGGCGCTCCCGGATTTTGTGGCCCCGGCTGGCGGGAAGCTGATCACGCTCAAGCCGCCCATCATCGTGCGCGACCTGGCCGACCGGATGGGGATCAAGGCGTACCGGCTCCTGCACGACCTGATGGAACTGGGGGTGTTCGCCAACCTGAACCAGGCCATCGACGAGAAGGTCGCCCAGTTCATCGCGGCCCGTCACGGATTCCGCTTCGAGGTCGAGCGCCGGGAGAAGGGGGCGGGGCAGGTCCATACCCCGGTGAAGAAGATCGCTCCGGACGTCGAGGAGAAGCCGGAGGATCTCAAGTCGCGCCCGCCCGTGATCACGATCATGGGGCATGTCGATCACGGAAAGACGACGCTCCTGGACGTGATCCGGAAGTCGAACGTGGCGGCACGGGAGACGGGTGGGATCACCCAGCACATCGGTGCCTACACCATCCAGGTGCCGCACCCGGAGCGGCCTTCGGAGCTGCAGCAACTGACGTTTCTGGACACGCCGGGCCATGCCGCCTTCAGCGCGATGAGAGCGCGGGGGGCGAACGTGACCGACATTGTGATCCTGGTGGTGGCGGCCAGCGAGGGGATCATGCCCCAGACCGTCGAGGCCTTGAACCACGCCAAGGCGGCGAAGGTGCCGATCATGGTGGCGGTCAACAAGTGCGACCTCCCGGCAGCCAACCCGTTGCGGGTGCGGCAGCAGTTGCAGGAGCACGGACTGGTCCCCGAGGAGTGGGGTGGCGAGACGATCTACGTCGATGTCTCCGCCTCCACCAAGGCCGGCGTGGACCAGCTTCTCTCGATGCTGGTGCTCCAGTCCGAGGTCATGGAGCTGAAGGCCAACCCGAAACGGCGGGCCAAGGGCAACGTGATCGAGTCCGGCCTCGAACCCGGCGGCCCGACGGCGACGGTGCTGGTCCGCAAGGGAACCCTCAAACTGGGCGATGCCATCCTGTGCGGCCATTACTACGGCCGGACCCGCGCCCTCATCAGCGAGGAGGGACAGCGGCTGAAGGAGGCCGGGCCGTCCGTGGCGGTGAAGGTGCTCGGCCTGAACGGCGTGCCCGAGGCGGGCATCGAGTTCACCGTGGTCGAAAACGAGCGCGTCGCCCGGCAGCTCGCCGAGGAGGCGGAACTGGAGGCCAAGGCGCTCGGACGCGAACGCGGGCCGAGGGTCACCCTCGAGAACCTGATGAAGGCGATCGAGCAGCAGACCGCGAAGATGCTGCGGATCGTCATCAAGGGGGACACCCAGGGCTCGGTCGAGGCCATCGTCGAGGCCCTGAAGAAGAACCAGAGCCCGAAGGTCGGTCTCGAAATCGTCCACAGCGCCGTCGGCACCATCAGCGAGAGCGACGTCATCCTCGCCGCCTCCTCCAAGGGCATCGTGGTCGGATTCCACACCCGCCTCGACAACGGGGTGCCCGCCGCCGCCAAACGCGAGGGCGTTCAGATCAAGCAGTACGCGATCATCTACGAGTTGATCGACGAAGTCCGCATGGCCATGGCCGGCCTGCTCGATCCGGAACTCAAGGAAGTCACCCTCGGCACCGCCGAGGTGCGGCAGATCTTCGAGCTGTCCAAGGGCGGCAGTGTGGCCGGCTGCATGGTGGTCAACGGCCGCATCGTCAAGGGCAAGGCCCGTGTCGTGCGGCGCAAGGAGGTCATCCACGACGGCGTCCTGCAGACGCTGCGGCGTTACCAGGACGAAGTCTCCGAAGTGCGGTCCGGCATGGAGTGCGGCATCCGGGTCTCCAGCTTCGAGGAGTTTCAGGTGGGCGACCTGATCGAGAGCTACACCGTGGAAAAGGTGCCGCAGCAACTGTAGGGACCCGACGGGTCCCGGCCAGCCGGTCATCCCCATCGATCATGCAACGGGTGCGGTACGAACGCGTTCGTGAACTCCTCAAGCGCGAGCTGGGGGAGATCATCCGCCAGGAAATCCCCATCGAGAAGGGCGGCGTCATCACCGTGACCGACGTCGGCCTCGCCCACGATCTCCAGTCGGCCAAGGTGTTCGTGAGCCTCATCGGCACGGAAGAACAACGGAAGCAGGCGCTGTCCCTGCTTCGAGACCATACCATCCCGATCCAGAACCGGCTCGGACGGGCGGTCGTCCTGCGCTACACGCCGCACCTGCGGTTTGTCGTGCATGATTCGATCGCCCGCGGCGACCGGGTCCTCGAAATCCTCGGCGAGATCGAGCGCGATTCGGGCGAATCATGAGCGAATCAGCGGATCCTTTGGAGGACATCATCAAGATTCTGCGCGGCGCGGAGTCGGTGTGTGTGGCGGGCCACGTTCGGCCCGACGGCGATTGCGTCGGGTCGCAGCTCGGCATCGGACTGGCCCTGCGGGCCGCCGGCAAGCGCGTCCACGTCTGGAACGAGGACCCCGTCCCGAGGAAGCTCGCCTTCCTGGACCCGGACGGCTTCCTGACCCTGCCGGAAGAGGGGCATTCCTTCGACTGCGTCGTGGCGGCCGACTGCGCCAGCTTCGAGCGGTTGGGCAGGGTGGCCGACTGCATTGGGAATCGCCGGACACTGATCAACATCGATCATCATCCGAGCAACACCCGTTACGGCGATGTGAACTGGATCGTGCCGGACGTGCCCTCGACGGGGGAACTGGTGCTGGATCTGCTCAAGGCCGGGTCGTGGCCGGTGACCCCGGCAATCGCCGACTGCCTGTTCACGGCGATCTCGACCGACACCGGATCGTTCCGCTACGCCAGCACCCGGCCGGAGACCTTCCGGGCGGCGGCCGAACTGGTCAGTGCCGGAGCCGACCTGGGCCGCATCGGGCACCGGGTGTACGACTCGCACCCGATGTCCCGCTTCCGCCTGCTGCGGCACGTGTATCGCCAGAGCCGGCTGACCCACAACGACCGCATCGCCTATTTCTGGCTGCGCAAGGGCGACTACGGGCGGGTCGGGGCGGAGCGCGAGGAGAGCGAGGGCCTGATCGACCACATCCGGGCCATCGAACCGGTCATTGTCGCCTGCGTCTTCGAGGAGCAGGAGGACGGCGTGGTCCGGGTGAGCCTCCGCTCGAAAAGCGACGGCGTGGATGTGAACGCCGTGGCGCAGCAGTTCGGCGGGGGCGGGCACAAGGCGGCGGCGGGGGCGCGTCTGACGGGCACCCGCCTGGCCGTGCAGCGGAAGATGCTGCGCGCCCTCCGGCAGGCCATTGACCGGGCTGCCCGACGATCCCCATGACCCCGATTTCCTCTTCGGACGGACTCGACGGCGCGCTGCTGGTGGACAAGCCGGCGGGCATGACTTCGCACGACGTGGTGGACCGGCTGCGGCGGCATCTCGGCGTCAAGAAGGTGGGACACTGCGGCACGCTCGACCCGATGGCGACCGGACTGCTGGTGATCGTGCTGGGCCGTGCCACCAAGCTCTCCGACTCCCTGATGGCCTCCGACAAGGTCTATTCGGGACGGATCAAGTTTGGCGAGGCCACCAACAGCTACGATGCGGACGGCGAACTCACCATGTCGCTGCCGGTACCGCCATTGACGGTGGACATCCTGAACGAGGCGGCGGGCGGATTCGTGGGGGACATCCTGCAAACCCCGCCGATGGTTTCGGCGGTGAAGGTGAAGGGGGTGCCGCTCTACAAGATGGCGCGGCGCGGCATCGAGGTGCAGCGGGAGGCCCGGCTGATCCATGTGTACAGCTTCCGTTTCACGGCCTACGAGGAACCCGTGGGGGCCTTCCGCCTCGCCTGCACCAAGGGGACCTACGTCCGGTCCATCGCCCACGAATTGGGCGAGCGCGTCGGGTGCGGCGCGCATCTATGCGGTCTGCGCCGGCTCGACTCCGGGCGTTTCGGGGTGGATGAGGCGATGACGCTCGACGGCCTGCTGGCGCTGGCTCCGGCCGAACTCAAGGCCCGGGTGATCCCCTTCGTAAAGCTGGTGCGCGCATGAACGTGTTGCGGGAAGCCGGGCCGATCGGGCATCCGGCCAGGCCGGTGAGCCTGGCGATCGGGGTGTTCGACGGCGTTCATCGTGGCCATGCCGAGGTGGTGCGCCGGACCCTGGCCCGCGCGGAATCGGGAGGGGGAACCGCGGTGGCGGTGACCTTCGACCGGCATCCGCAGTCGGTCCTGGCCCCGGACAAGGCGCCCCCGATGCTGGTCCCCTTGTGGCGCCGCCTCGAGGCGATCGAAGCCCTCGGCCTGGCGACGGCGCTGGTGTACGGCTTCGACCTCGAGTTCAGCCGCCAGCCGGCGGAGCGTTTCATCGAGCGTCTGCGAACCGGGTTCGGAAAACTCCTCGGCATCACCGTGGGAACCGGGTTCGTGTTCGGTCACCGGCGGAGCGGCAACCTGGAATTGATCGAGCGTCTCGGGCGGGAACTCGGTTTCGCCGTGGAAGGCGTGCCGCCCATCGAGGAGGGGGGAGAGCCGATCAGCAGCACGCGGGTGCGCGAACGGGTGGCGGCGGGCGACTTTGCCGGTGCGGGAGTTCTCCTGGGACGCCCCTATTCGCTGGCGGGCGAGGTCGTGCCCGGGGATCGGTTGGGCACCCAGCTCGGTTTTCCCACCGCCAACCTGGACGTGACCGGTCTGGCCCTGCCCCCCGCCGGGGTTTATGCGGCGACCGCATGGGTGGACGGGTCCCGGCGTCCTGCGGCGGTCAACATTGGCTGGCGTCCGACCGTCGGGCGCACCGCCGGCACGATCCGGGTCGAGGCCCACCTTCCCGGGTTTGCGGGAGATCTGTACGGACGTCGGCTGGAACTCGAATTGGTCCGGCGACTGCGGGGCGAAGTGCGGTTCGAGTCCCGCCAGGCGCTGGTCGAGCAGATCGGGCGGGACGTTGCCGAAGTCCGCGAGTGGGCCGGGAATAATGGATTGCCTTCGGCCACCGCGGGGTCCCTATAGTCGCACTCGTGAGACCTTTGCGCGCGGCACTGACAATCGGCGGCTTGGCCTGGCTGGCGGCGATGGCGGTCGGGTGCGGCGGTGTTTCAGGCAGCCATTCGGTTTCGCCGGCGTCCTTCTTCCTGCCAGGCCTGATTTACCACCAGCCCGAAACGCCGGATCCCAACGGGGAGGTTCCCCCGCCGGTGACCGGTCCCCGCGAGAAGCCCCTGGCCAGTTGATTTCCGTCCATGCGATTTCCCCTTGCCCTGTCCC
This sequence comes from Verrucomicrobiia bacterium, assembly GCA_019634625.1. Classification (NCBI taxonomy): domain Bacteria; kingdom Pseudomonadati; phylum Verrucomicrobiota; class Verrucomicrobiia; species Verrucomicrobiia bacterium. The sequence goes on along the minus strand of JAHCBA010000032.1, from coordinate 54,034 downwards.
TCAAGATCACCCGGCACATCATCAAGCATAAGCTCCGGCGAACCCCCAGGTTCGCCATGGTGCTCCAGTTGGAACCGTTGCATACCTGCAACCTCACCTGCACCGGGTGCGGCCGGATCCGGGAGTACTCGACCAGCCTGAAAGACATGGTCCCGTTGGACCAGTGCCTGGCGGCAGCGGAGGAGTGCGATGCGCCGATGGTGTCGGTCTGCGGAGGGGAACCGCTGATCTACCCGAAGATCGAGGAATTGGTGGCCGGTCTGCGTGCGCAGGGACGCATCATCTACATCTGCACGAACGGCGTGTTCATGCGGAAGAAGATGCGGGAGTACCTCGCCGCGCATTATGGTCCCAGCCTCGAACCGAAGCTCGCCCGCCTGGTTGCCGAGGGTCTGGTGACGGCCGAGGAGGCCGACCGCATCCGCACCCCCTCCGAAGCCGCCCGTGCCAAGGTCACCATCGCCCCCTCGAAGTGGCTCTATTGGAATGTCCATGTGGACGGCCTCGAGTACACCCACGACCTGATCGTCGAGAGGGAAGGGGTGTTCAAGGAGTGCGTGGCAGCGATCCGCATGGCCCGCATCCTCGACTACCAGGTCGCCACCAACACCACCGTGTACAAGGAAAGCGACGTCAAGGAACTCGAGGAGATGTTCCAGTTCCTTTCCTGGCTCGGCGTGGACGGCCACACGATTTCGCCCGGCTACGACTACGACGCCGCCAAGAAGGACATGGTGAAGCGCCTCGGCAGGGATCCTGACGAGTTCTTCCTGACCCGCGAAATGACGCGGCAGAAGTTCAAGGACATCCAGCGCTGGGGCGAGCAGTTCACCATCTTCGGCACCCCGGTGTACCAGGAATTCCTGGCGGGCAAACGGGAGTTGACCTGCACCGCATGGGCCATCCCGACCTACAACGTGAAGGGCTGGAAGGCGCCCTGCTACCTGATGACCGACGGGCACTACCCCCGCTACCAGCAGATGCTGGATGAGGTGGCCTGGGACCGGTACGGCGTGGTGAACGGCGTGGCCCGCGACCCGCGCTGCGAAAACTGCATGGTGCATTGCGGGTACGACCCCAGCGGCGCGCTCGGCACCAACTACCAGGCCGGCGACAACTGGAAGAACTTCCGGTACAACTTCTGGCCCCGCCCGAAGCCCTACCCCCACGGCGACCGCGTGAACGCCTTCAACGGCGTCTCCATCGGCAAGGGCCATCTCGCGGAGGCGAAATCCGCCGTCAACAGGGAGTTGAGCGGCGCCAAATCCGCCTTCGCCCGCGGTGGCAACGACCTCTCCACCGCCCCGGCCGCCACCGGCGGCGGTTGCGGCTCCGGAACCTCGGAACAGCGGGATGCATTGCTGGCCCAGGTCCGGCCCACCCCGGGCCCGGCCGATCCCTCCTGATTCCGATAGCGACCCCGACCCCGATCCGTTGCCCCTTCCGGACAACTGTCAGATGCACCCCGCCCACCCGGGAGTGCCTTTCAGGCCTCTTCAGCAGACCTCGTCCACGTACTCGTCCTCGTACTCGTCCTCGTACTCGTCCTCGTAATCGTAATCGTAATCGTACTCGTAATCGTAATCGTAATCGCCCTCCCCCTTCACCCTCCCAAGTTTGTCCCCGAGTGAGGGCAATGCGCTCGCGGCGGTGGAAAGGGGAGCCCGGGTTGGCGAAAGGCGCGCATTCCTCGGCGCCCGCGACCCGCAGCCATTGCCCGAGGCTGTCGAGGCCCTGATCCATGAAGGATGTCGATGAATCTGGGGGCAAGGCTCGAACCAAAAGGGGTGAGGTCTGGGGAGGTCGTCCCGTCCCTCCTCCTCCGCGAACCTCCCGATCCCGGAATTCCAACGGGAGCTGGGCCGTCGCCGTATTCCGGTGATCTATACCGCCGAGGATCTCGCCCGCGATCTTCAAGCTGCCGCCGACCTGGCCCGGCGATGACGTCGTCAGCGACACCTCGTGCATCTCAAACCTCCTCACCCTCGGTCAGTAGGCGTTGCTTCCCCTTCTCTTCGGGGAGGTTCTGATCCCGCCGGCCGTTGAACACGAATTGCTTCGATTCAATTCCAGTCGTTGGGTATGTGAGCCCATGGCCCCCAGGGGTTGTGGGGTGACCTCGTCTACTTGGCCACTGCCATACCCTAACCTACCAGTACTCGGCTGCAGCCACGTTCGGCGATGGCGCGGTGGCCCGACGGAAGCTGCCTAGTCGAGGAAAAGCGCCTTGAGGTCCCGGCTGGAAGAAGGGAACAAGGGGCCTCGGCATGCCCGCCCTTAAGAATCGGTCATGCTGGGAGGCGCCATTTACTTTCACTTCGGCGAGGCCCGAGAGTAGCTGAAATGCAGCACGAAGCGCGGAATTGGCAAAGGCGCGCGATGAGAGTATGAAAGCCCAGGTCGCACTATGGCTCCTCAACTCGAAACCGTTTCGCGCGCCTCGATCCTCGCTCGGCTCGCCCAGTTCTCGGAATCGGACCCGTCCCGATTGGGGGGAGTCCGGGTCTTCCGCGGCACGCGAGTGCCAGTTCGTAGCCTCTTCGACCATCTCCGAGCTGGAGACTCCCTGGAGACCTTCCTGGACGATTTCCCGGGCGTCACACGTCAACAGGCCGAAGAAGTCATTGCGCTGGCGGCGGAGGACCTTTTGCTTGCCGAATCGGCCACTGCGTGAGGGTGCTTCTTGACCATTGTGTCCCTCGACGGTTGCGTCGCCTTTTAGTGGGCCACGAAGTCCGAACGGCTTTTGAGCAAGGCTGGTCCGCGCTCAGCAACGGGACCCTTCTGGCTCGCGCAGCCGAGCAGTTCGACGTGTTTGTGACGGTGGATCAGAATGTGCAGTACCAACAGAACCTGAAGGCACTGCCCTTGCCTGTCATCATGCTGGTGGTCCAGGACAACCGTTTCGAGACCCTCGCGCCACTTGCCCCTGCCGTCCTGGACTTGCTGGATCGCCCCCTCCCTCGGGAGGTGATCCGGGTTGAGGTGCCTCCGCCCAAGGCGCCTTGATTGCCCATCAAGAGATCGCGTCCGCCAACGCCGACTTGGATTTCATCGAGACGGGCATGGACGCCCAGGAAACGGCTTCACCAGCCCGAACCCGTCTCAGCGCGCGGCTTTGAGTTTCGTTTCATGTTCGTAACCTTGAACGTCCAGCCAACCCCTGACCTTTCGGCGACGCCAACAATGCGCTGGAGAAACGCATCCGCGCTGAGATTGAAGTTAATGAGTTAATACAAGCTTGCAGCCGACCGTCGGGTCAACGTTGGCATTGTTACATCTGGCGGCTAAAGGCGCGGCAGCGGGGCCCGGTCTTCTGGCGGGCGAGCGAAATCAGCCACCGATCGACCGGGGGTTCGAAGGTGGGACTCGCCGTCTGACCACGGAACACGTGCGCGACGCGACGAATTTCGTGTAACCACGTCTGACCGATTCCCAGGGAAGGACTCGGTATGAACACTCCGCCTTCACCCACTCGCTGCCCGAAATGCGGCGGCTACATCCCCGGCGAGGCCACCCAGGGCCTCTGCCCGAAGTGCGCCCTCGCCGCCGTGGCCATGGCTACGGAAATCGATCCGAGGCCATCCAGGGCTGTGCCCCCAACGTTGGCCTCGGTGGCTGCCGCATTCCCCCAACTGGAGATTCTGGAGTTGATCGGCACGGGCGGCATGGGGGCGGTCTACAAGGCGCGACAGCCCAAGCTGGACCGGTGGGTGGCGTTGAAGCTGTTGTCGCCGTCGCTGGCGACGTCGGCCGCGTTCGCGGAACGGTTCCACCGCGAGGCGCGCGTCCTGGCACGGCTCAATCATCCGGGGATCGTCAGCGTGCACGATTTCGGCGAGATGGGAGGGTTCTTCTTCCTGCTGATGGAGTTCGTGGATGGCGTGAATCTGCGCCAGGCGATGGAGGCGGGGCGATTCACGCCCGCCCAGGCGCTGGCCCTCGTGCCGCGGATCTGCGAGGCCCTCCAATTCGCCCATGACGAAGGCATCCTGCACCGTGATATCAAACCCGAGAATATCCTGCTCGACGCCCGGGGGCGGGTGAAGATCGTCGATTTCGGCATCGCGAAACTCCTCGGTGACACGACGGCGGAAGCCAACCTCACCGGCAGCGGGCTGGCGGTGGGCACCCCCCACTACATGGCGCCCGAACAACTCGAACGCCCGCAGGAGGTGGACCAGCGTGCCGACATCTACTCGCTGGGGGTGGTGCTCTACGAGATGCTCACCGGCGAACTGCCCATCGGCCGATTCGCGCCGCCATCCCAAAAGGCGCCGATGGACCCGCGCGTCGACGACGTCGTTCTGCGGACCCTGGAGAAGGAACGCGAGCGCCGACAGCGGACCGCCACCGAGGTGAAGGCGCAGGTCGAGACCATCACATCCACACGGCCCTCCGTCCCGCCGCCGGCGACCGCAGTTCCTCGCGCGGAACCTGCGGTCGATTGGGAGCCGAAGGTTTCGGCGTGTTTCGTCAGCACCCCGGAGCACCTGCGCAGTTTCCGCGGGCGGTTCGTGAACATCTACGAGGCGGAGGGGGAACTCCGTCTGCAGCGGGAATCGCTGGCCTTCCGCAGCGGTTGGCAGGCCGTGACCATCCCCTTGCGGTCCATCTGGTCCCTGGCCAACGGGGACTACCCCGCGTCGGCCAAGCCGGTGCCCTTGAGTTACCTCGCGGTAACCCACGAGGACGGCGGCGCCACACGCACGCTGTTGTTCACGCCGGCGAAGAGCGCCCTGATGCCACCTTGGGAGACCAATGCGCTGGTCCAGGACTGGACCCTCGCGCTTCAGGAAGCGATCCGCCGGGAGACCGGCCGAACGCTCCCCATCGAAAGGGCAAAAACAGCGGAAAGTTGGTCATGGATCGAACTGGGGAAAGCGTTCCTCCTCTCCGCGGCGGGTTGCACGGTAGCCTTCGCCATCGTTCCCCTGATGACGGCGGGAAGACTCCCCAACCGGTTGAGTGAGTGGATGTGGGGTCCGCTCACGGCGGCGCTCTCGATGGCGATCCTGCTGTCGGCGCGATGGTGGCGGCAACGAATGGGTAAGCTGACCGCCCGACCGCCGGAACTGCGGGCGTGGGAACGGAGATGGCTTCGGGTCGTTCCCGCGGCGAGGAGTGTGGTGCGCAACGCCCTGATCCTCGCCGCCTGCGTGCTGGCGATCTTCTTCGCGTCCTTCTCGGTTTCGGAGCGATCCGGGCCCGCGGGGCCGGTGTGCGAGTGGAGTGTCGGAGCCTTCGAACCCTGGTTGGAACGATGGCACCCGGATCCTGGCCCGGGAACCTCCGGGGGCATCGCGTTGAACGTCGCCTCGACTTCGTTCGCGTGCGGGCTCGGTGCGTTTCTGGCGTTGGCCGTCGCGCTGGTCGCCTTCCGAATGGAGGCCATTTCTCGCGGCCTGGCTCGCGACGCCGCCGGGAACCCCCCGACTCCGGAAGGCGGAACCGGCGTGGCTTCCACCGCGGATGTGTCCCTCAAGCCGGGGTCCCCTTCGCCTCCCGAGAGCCTGGTTTCCCTTGAGGCAGGATCCAAGCGGTCGCCCTGCTACTTCTCTTCGCCAGACCGGATGCGGAATAGCTTCCCAGGGCCGCAGGCGCACATCTTCCAATGCCGGGGCGAGTTGCGGTTGGAAGGCAGTGAACTGGTATTTCTCAGCCCCTGGCACACACGGGTGATGATTCCACTGAGGGAGATTCGCGACCTGAGCCTTGGCCAGTTTCAGCTATGGAGCACCCCGTGGGTGATGAAATACGGACGGGTCAGTTTCCTCTCGATCACCTTCGGATCCGGACCGGGAAGCCGGATCGTGCACCTGACACCCATCCCTCCGGAAAGCCGGTCGACCGCCGTGATCAACGCGGAAGTGGCTCGCTGGTTTGATGCGATCCGTGCCGCGACCACTGCTCTGACCGGGAGGAACCCATCGTCCTCCGACCCTGCCGCCGTGTCGGTGAGTGCGCAGGCGGGATGGAATCGGCGGGCCCTACCGCTGCTGCTGGCGTTCGGGGTCAGCGACGCGCTCATGGTCTGGCGTTCTCTGGCGTTGGCCCATCGCGGCCCCGATGCCCTCTTTGTGCTCGCCTGTGTCGGCATGGTCCTCTTCGGAGTCGCCAGTGCCTGGTATGCGCTGGGCTTCCTCCAGGCGAATCGTGCGCTGCACCGCGGGGACCTCGATGCGGTCACGAGCGACGAACCGCCGAGTGCTCAGGACGTCCCTCACGAACGACCGCCGGGTGGCCCGCCCGGCCCGGTCCGGATCTCCTGGTTGGCGATCAGCAGCGCTCTGTGCGCCATCCCCTCCTGGCTGCTGGTCCTCGGCGCTCTTGGCCAACTCCACGATTCGCTGGGAGCGGACGGCCTGCCTCCGTTTGGCTTCCCGCTGTCCGCCAGGGAGCTCCTGGTGCTGGGAACCGGCGGCTTCGTGGGCCTTCTCGCGCTGTTCTTCGGTTCGGCGGCGCTGCGGGAAATCCGTGCGAGCCAAGGCACGACGCTCGGTGCCCGGTTGGCAATCATTGGCCTTCTGGGGGTCCCGACCGGCCTGTTGATCCGACTGCTTCCGCCGCTGCTGGCCTGGGCGGCGCGCTCGTTCGGATGGGAGCCGGCTCCTGGTCAGGGGGAGGTCTTCACCGGCGCCGTGCTGATCGGTTGCGTTGCCGTGGTCGTCATGGCGGCCTGGACGTTGCGCCGCTGGGCCACGGGTGGCCGTCCCGACGCGGCGACCCCACGGAAGTCGATGCGAGACGCCACCGGGTGGGTCCATCATACGTTGGTCGTGGTGGCGTCCGGTTGTCTGGCCGGGAGTCGTTGGCTGCCAGCAGCGCCGTCCCGGGGTCCCGAGTTCTGGCCATGAACTTCGCTCTCCAACCCGAAGCGGAATTGCCGCAATGACCTCCCTTGCACACCATCCCGAGCGAACGTCGACGCCGGCGGGAGGCCGTTTCGTCCCCACGCGCTGGACGCTCGTTCGGCGTGCCTGCGACCCGTCGGCGGAGTCGCAGCTGGCCCTGGCCGAGCTCTGCGAGGCCTATTACGGACCGGTGTTCGCCTTCATTCGACGCTCGGGGCGGAGCGAGGAAGCCGCCCGCGACCTGACCCAGGGCTTCTTCGCGAAGCTCCTGTCGGCACGCCGCCTGAACCCAGTCGAGCCCGGGGCTGCACGATTCCGCTCCTATCTTCTGGGTGTGGTGAAGCACTTCCTGGCCGGTGAACGGGACCGCGCCTGCGCCGCCAAACGCGGCGGTGGCCAAGCGCCGGTTTCCATCGAGGCCGGCGCAGGCGGCGACACCACGAGCGAACTGCCGATCCCTGATCCAGCAGCTCCTGCGTCGGACGCGTTCTTCGATCGCCATTGGGCCACCACGCTCGTCGATCGCGCCGTGGCGGCGCTGGGCGACGAATCGGTTCGAGACGGGAAAGGCCGGCAGTTCACCATCCTGAAGCCGTGGCTGTTGGGTGAGGTGCCCGCGCTCTCCCAGGCCGATGCTGCCCGCGAGCTCGGATCGAGCGAAGGCGCCGTCAAGGTTGCCGTGCATCGGCTGCGCCAGCGCTTTCGAGCGCTGGTGAAGCAGGAAATCGCCCAGACCGTGGACGACACCGGCCAGGTGAACGAGGAACTGCGCTATCTCGTGGACGTGCTGGCGCGCGCGCCCACCCGGGATGGGTGATCGGCCCGGCATCGACTCCTTCGCGAGCATGAAAACGAACCCGCTCGAGCCTGGCCCGCCATTCGCGGACGGTGTTGTCGCCCGCAAACGTGCGGCGCTCTGTCACGGACAGCGCTCCCGCCGCGTGGTGAGTGCCTGCCTGCTGGCGGCCGGAGTCGTCGGAGTCGCCGTCTGGGGACTCCAATCCCGGGAGGATCTTGACGAAAGCCGGCTCAGCCTCGCCTGGGGCCTGGCCGCGGCGACATTTTGCATCGGCGCGATCATCGGCCGATTCCTGCTGCCCAAACCCGATGCGCGATGTCCGCGCTGCGGATGTGACTGGAACGTCGAGAGCGACAACGACCCCGACACCTGGACGCAGTGGCAGCACTGCCCCCGCTGTGGTTTGCCGATGCGGGAGGACCATGAACAGCCTGGATGAAAGGAAGCACGATGTGGGATCGCTATCGCAAACTGAAGCCCGGGGCGGCCACCGTCCTCATCGTCGTCGCAGCCCTGTCCCTCACGGGCACTCCTGACACCTCGATGCGCTGGCTCGTCGGCGTCGCCGCCGCCAGCATGTTGATCCTGGCCTACCTGGCCGAAGAAGTCGTTTGGATCGCACGGAACCGGGGACGCCCATGCCCCAAATGCGGCGCGCTGATGAAGGTCCAGGCGTTCCGACTCCAAACTCGATGCCCGCGATGCGGCGAGATGCCGTAGGCCAGGTGCCTGATGCTCGCTTCGAAGAACATTTCCGAATGGATCCTGCTGACCCTGACCATCTAGCCGGAACCGGCGCCCTCGCAGTCGCTCGAACTCCCATTCCAGGTTGTTCCCGAGGGGAAGTGAAACCCTCCGGTCATGGCGGTGTGTCGCGGGACGAACGCCCCGGCCGTTCAGGCCTTGGCCTGCTCATAACCTGGCTCTGGATTCTGCTGACCCTGCCCACCGGATGCGGACCGGCCGAGCCGAAGGCCATCTGCACGATGAAGAACCCCGAAACGGGCGAGTCGGTGAGGCTGTACCGGGAGATCTGGTACAAGCGCCCGAGCGGCTACGACGAGAAGCGCCACATCGAGTTGTGGAGAGACGAGCAGAGGAAAGCGGGGTTCACCATCGAAGTGGCACCCTGAACAGCAGTCGCCCGGGCGCCATCCCATGCCGTGACGATCGCGATCGCGGTGAACATAAACTCCTACCCCACCCAACGCCTTCAGCCGCCGCCCGACTCGTTCCGGACCAGGACCTCGACGAGGTAACGCAATTCTTCCTCGATCTGTGTGGGGTCGCCCACCGTGTGGGCGATCTCCACCCGAACCAGTTCGCGGAAGCGTCGGCGCATCCGGTGGATCGCCACCTTGAACGCGCCGTCGCTCAGTCCCAGACGGCCGGCGGCCTCCGACTGGGAGAGCGTGCGTGGGTCTCCCAGGAGCCAGGGCTTAAGGGCGGCGAAGCGTTCCGGCCCCTGGCTGGCTTCGTACTCCGCGGCGAGGATTTCTCCCGCGCGTTCGACGAGCGAGACGGCCCACTGACGGTCATAGACCACATCCGGCGCGGGTCCGGTCGGATCGGGGACTTGCAGCTCGGTCGTGGTCTCCATCCCTGCGCGGTCTGCCAGGGAGACCGGGCGTTGCCCGCCTCCCCGCTTGGCGGCCGCGGCGGTCCGGTGTGATTCGGCCAGGAAGTGCTTCACCGCGCCGAGCAGGTAGGAGCGGAAACGGCCGCGGCCCGGTTCCACCGCCGCGAACGCCCGCCCGGAAAGCAGGTGGGCGAAGAAGGATTGCGTCAGATCGCAGGCTTCCTCCGGATCCGCTTCGAGCTGGCGGATGAAGGCGTGGACCGGTTCGTAGTACGCTTCGCACAGTTCGCCGAGCGCCGCCCGGGCCTCCGGCGAAACACCGCGTGCCCGCTGGACGAGGGTCCAGCGGGTTGCGGCGAAGTTCCCTGGCCGGGTTTCCCGGCCGGCGGATGCGGTCGAGGGATCCATGGCACCGAAGTTCATGCACCTCCGGCGTCACCATGAGAAGAGGCCGCGCTCGTTCGCAGCGCGCCCGCGGACCGTTCCGCCGAGACCGCCCCTTTCGGTCCGCCGGTCGGTTCGGGACCGCCGGCGGACTCCCCGACCGTCTTTTCGACCACGCGGCGATGTGCCGTCCAACGGTGGCCCTTCGCCACCGCGCCAAAGGTCACCAGCAGCAAGGCCAGGAACGCCAGCGGCTTTCCCACCGCATCCGGTACCGGCGAGCGCAGGTCCGTGCCGGTGCACGTCCCGATCCAAGGCCCTAGTATCAGGAAGCACAGCGCCAGGAAGGCCAGGAGAGCGACCGCCAAACCGACGGGAGACTCCCAAAAAATCCTCCCGGCCACGGGGGAATGAGCCGATGGCCGGGCGGCTGCGATGGGACCGGACGAGGCAGTGTGCGGACCAGGATCGGCGCGTCGTTCGAGGACCACAGTGCCGGACGGACCCACCTCGGGCGGTGACGCGACGCCCTCGACGCAGAGGTCATCGAGCAAGGTCCTGTTCCGGCGGAGCCAGACCAGCATGGCGAACTCGAACGCGGTCCCCAGGATCCAGAGGGCGAGCAACACGCTCGAGGCCGTCGGGGACGATCCGGCGCCGACCTGAACGGCTCCGCCCGAGCTTCCCTCCAGGACCATCACCCAGGTGGTGACGATCACGCCCAGGACGATCAGCCAGAGTCGGAGCCAGATGGCAGCCCGAAGCCATCGCGGACCCCCGGATCGAAGCACCCGCAATTTCAACCCGCCCGCCACCAGCATCACCATGGTGAGGAAACGGCCGACACCTTCGCCCAGGAAGCTCCAGGCCGCTTCGAGGACATGGGCCGAAGCGGGGGTCTCCGGTTTGATGAATTGCGGCGGGCGCAAGGTCACGCTGAGCGCCCAGAGGAAGGGAACGACAAGGACCGCGTAGGCGACGATCGCCTGAGCCACCTTCGGCAGGCGGGGGTGGCAAAGCAGAAAATCCGGCTTCGAAGCTGCGCCTTTGGCGACCCGCACTGGCCCACCGGCGCCCCCGACGGCGCCGGGCGAGGGTGTGACGCCTTCCACCTCGGTCTTCATCTCCCCGGCGCTGTGGTAGCGGCGCTCGCGTTCTCGTTCGAGGGCGCGCAGCACCACTTCGTCGACGAGTGCGTCGACCGAAGTCTTCTGCGAGGGGGGAGCGAAACGACCCAGGGGCAACTCGCCGGTCAGCATTTCGTAGAAGACAACTCCCAGCGAGTAGATGTCCGCGCGCTGATCCACATCTCCCGGGTGCTCCAATTGTTCGGGCGCCATGAAATTGGGCGTGCCGACGGCGAGGCCCTGGGCGGTGAGGGTGGTGTCCGGAACGCGGTCTCCGAGGAGCTTGGCAATGCCGAAGTCGGCGATCTTCAGCCGGCCGCGGGTGTCGAGAAGAATGTTCTCGGGCTTGATATCGCGGTGGAGAATGCCTTCGTTATGGGCGAATTGAAGGGCCTCGCATATGCGCGGCACGAGCGCCAGGGCTTGCGCCGGGGTAAACCGGCTGGCCTTCATCGCCTGCCTCAGATTCACACCATCCACGTACTCCATCAGAAGGTAGAAGAAGCCACCGGCTTCCCCGTAATCGAAGACGCTGACGATGCCCGGATGGTTGAGCCGGGCCAGCACGCGAGCCTCCCGGTGGAAGCGTTCGGTGAAATCGGTCCCCCCCGCTGCGGGTTGCGCCATCAACTTCAGCGCCACCAACCGGTCCAGCTTCAGTTGTCGCGCCCGATAGACCGCCGCCATACCCCCCTGGCCGATCAGGGCCTGGATCTCTAGCTGAGGAAAGGCCGCGGCAACGGCCTCCAAGGTGGGGGGAGGTGGACAATCCGCCCCGGTCGCGCCGGCTTCGGTTGGAGCAGCGGCGGCGGTCAGGGCGCACTTTGGGCAGAGGCCGAGCCTGGCTCCTGCCGGAATGGGGCCGCTGCAGATCGGGCAAGTTGCCTTGGACGGGGAGGGAGGCTCTTTCATGACGCAGCTTCCTGTGCGACCCAGCGGGCAAGGTTACACGGAAACCGCCGAGAAGCGCCACGCATTCGGGACCGAGAGCGAGGGGGGGGTCACATCTGCGTTTTTGACAATCTGGGTCCGACACCAATGCCACCAGATCTCGTGGAGGCAGCCAGGCATCGAAGCCCGTTGGGCAATCCCGTGGCTGATGGGGCCACCGAAGGACACCGCCGGATTGTCATAATCGCAGATCTGACCCCGGCGCCACCCTGGATGCCGGCCAGGTCTGGGCCCGCTCGGTGCAGGGGATTGCGGCCGATCCGGCGGCGAACCAGCCGGCGTCGCGCGGACATCAGACGGCTTAAAGGGCGCCACGCCGGGCGCCGAAGGCCCGGAATTCTACCCGGTGGTCGAATTCGCGGCGCCGGACGGTAGCGTCATCCGCTTCGATGGGGTGTCCACCAGCCCGCCCCCGGTCGCGGGGACGCCGGTCAAGGTGCTTTACAACCCCGCCCAGCCCAATAGGGCGCGCATCGATAGTTTCGTTCAACGATGGTTGCTTGGGGCGGTGTTTGCGTCGATCGGCATCGTATTCCTCGCGGCGGGGTCTCTTCGGCGATCACACAGCGCTCGGCAGAACGCCACGGCGTCCCACCCTGTTTCCTGAACGGACGATCCCGGTTTGGCAGGCACATCTTCAGAGCCCCGAATGCGCAGGCCGTCGGTGCTGGTGGATCCATCGTCCGTTGACAAGTGAAGGCGGGTGCTATGAAGACTCGTGAGCAGATCGGTGTGAGGACCAAGAGCTTTCCTGCCACCGCATTCGTGACCGTTTGGGCGCTGGCGGCTTGGACCACGGCCCTGACGGGGGCGGGGCTCGGTGATGCCCGGGCCGCCGACAGCCCTTATTGCGGCAGTTGGGGACTCACGCGTCCGGGCGGCTGGCCGGCCTGGCTTGGGGTCGAGGAAGACCAGGGGCAGCTCAAGGCCAGGCTGGTCAGGATGGACGGCACCTTCGGGCCGCTGCCTGCAGCCAGGCTCGAAGACGGCAAGTTGGTCATGAGCCGAAGACCCTTTGGTGGTGACTTTGTCGAGACCATCTCCGCCACGCTGGAGGGAGACACGCTCAAGTCGGTCAAGGTGACACCTGGCCCAAATGGCCAGGGGCAGACGAAGTTCCAGTTTACCGGACGGCGACTTCCGCCCATGCCCCTGGCTCCGGACCTATCCAAGCTGAAGTTACTAATAGGAATTTTGAGAACATGTCATTCCGGTAAAGTGTATCGGGCCTCAATAAGATTAAGAATAAGCTTCCGGGTTTCTTCCGGTTTTAAACCTTTTCGCTGCTGGATACGCTCGGTCTGATCAGCAAGATAAGGGTCTTTGATCGACTCTCGAAACCACCTTGTATAATCCCCCTGATACAGGTGATAGAGCCAGGTTTCCTCGTCAATACCCTGCGCAATGACAGAAAAGATGACGAGATTCTGGGTTTTCAAATTATGCCGGCCATTGGGGCCGCGGAAATAAAAACTGCTGTGGCGCATATCGCCCTCGGCATACTTGCGGCGATGGCGGAGGTGTTCGCCGCTTGCCGGAATGATGCGCACTGAAACAGGAGGTTCTTTACGCCGGGGAAACCAGACAACGGCGTATCCTTTTCTATGGGCCGGACAGGAGATGCTGTTAAACACAAGGCCCGTTGCGCTGCTAAATTCACCCAGAGTTTTCTCCGGTTGAGGTCCGACGGCGATCACAATATCCATCAGCGACAGAATGCCGCCAGGCAGCTGTCCCGGATGTACGGTCACAAGGATCGTTTCTCCCAGCTTCCAGGGCAGCGCTTCCTGAAGATGTCCCCATTCCTTCGGCAGCATGTGATGAGCTTCATCAAGAATGATCCAGTGCGGGCGACCGGCGCGCGTCCTTAACGATCGAACGCCTGGAAAAAACTCTCCAAAAAAAGCGGGTCTGTCCGACAAAGGCCAGCCCAAAAGATTGACATTGAGATTGATCTTCGGGTCCTCCAGAATGGCCATGGCCTCCCCGACTTCAACCGCGTGCCGCTGATGGCCGAGGGTGATCAAATTCTTTGATGACATCCCGTAATCACCTTCCGGATCCACGACACAGATTTGATAAGCCTGATGCATCAGCCGCTCCATGATCCCCGAAGTAATGGTGGACTTTCCGCTGGCGGACGGTCCGGCGATCAAAACGTTAATGCCGTAGGGAGGGATGGTGACATTCTTTCCGTCGTCACCTTGACCTACGGCGATAAAATGTTTTTCGAGATTAATCGAAACCCTGGACAAATCATTGTCAACTAATTCATCGATGAGCTCAACGACACCCCGCCCCGCTTCATTGCGCATAACGATGTCGGTTTCTTCAAGGAGCTTCGGTACTGCATTCGCCACGGCCGCGGAGCATTCGCAACGTTCCAGAAAGGAGTGGTCATTTTCCGCGTCGCCGATTCCTACCGCCTCATGAAAGGAAAGTCCGAGTTCCCGCAGCGCGTAATCCAGTCCCGTCGCCTTGTTGATGCCGGGAGGCAAGACCATCACGCTGCCTTTGTTGAATATTATAAGAAGTTCCAGTCCCAATTTCTGAATGGCCTGAAGGATATGAGTGTGAAAAGGCAGGGTTGTTTCCAGGATGATGCGCCCACGCTCGAAAGGAATGTTTGACTTCTCCAAGTGTTCAATAAATACCGTGGGCGGCGGGCCGGCAAGAAGCGTTTCTTGTCTGGATCGAGGATTGTAAATTAAAGCACCGTTTTCCGCAACGATAAAATCAAACAATTCGCAATCCGGACAGACCCGGTTTATATCCGCGAGCCGGCGTCCCGTGACAAGAATGATCCTGCGGCCGGAGGCGCGAAGACGCCTGAGGGCTGCCATGGTTTCTGTGTTAAGGCGTTCTTCGGTGGCGAGTGTTCCATCATAATCAGCAGCCAGAGCTAAATAGCGCATATGCATACTCCTGGCGGGATGCGACTGTTACTGATAACTGATAGACTGATAGGAATTAACTGATAGGACTGATAGGACTGATAGGAATTTCCTTTGTGCCATGTCCCGAGACTGGCGGATCGGGAGGGGGAGTTCAAGGCAACCGTCGGGCTGAGACGAGGTGGAATCCTCCCCACGGCCGTCCCCGGTGGGACGGCCGTGGGGTTGCGTCACTTCGTCGGACCTAGCCGTGCGGTTGGGGAGGCGGCGATCGGCCCCCGGCTGGGGGTCGCGGTTTCGTAGACCTGCCGGATCAGTGCCGCCGAGCCTTTCCGAGCCTCCCGGGCCGTAGGGGAGTGCCGCCCCGGCAGGATCGCCGCTGCGGCGGGGGGCCGGCGTTTGGCCGTTTGGCCGCGAGTCTTGTTCGAGTACCAGCCGCAGGCCCGAATGCTTCCAGGAGCGCCCGTTCGCGACGACCTCTTCGGTGATGTTACCCTCGGCCAGGAGCAGCTCGAAGACCTCCTGTTCCCAGAGCTTGAGGAACGGTTCGCTCGCCAGCTTGGGCAACGCCAGGAACGTGCCGTCCGGCAGGAACACCCCCTCGGTCACCAACGCGTGGATGTGGGGATGGCAGTGGATCAATTGGCCGAAGGTCTGGATGGCGCCCACTAACGCGGATTCTCGAATCCGCGGAAGCGCTGGCGTTCGCCGAGCGGGCGTTGCGTCTCCGGTATCCGCCGGAGATCGAGGCCCCTGTCTCGCCCGCCACGCTCCTCGGGGCGCGGCGGCCGGAGGATGAAGGGTCGGACCTCTGGCACACGTTGAACCGGGTCCAGGAGAACCTGATCCGGGGCGGCGTGGCGGACGGTCACCGGGATCGCCGGGGGCGACTGCGGACGGTGCGGGGTTTGCGCGGCATCGACTCCAAGGTCGAACTGAACAAAGGCCTCTGGAGCCTGGCTGAGCGCCTCGCCAACGGAGAACCGCTCGACCCGATGCCAGCAGTCAGCGTCACGGCGTGAGAGCGCCGGTTGTGGTGTGGAGAGGGTTTCGGGCTTTCGGGGATTGTGCCATGAACAATCCTCAACCCATTGCCGATTCACGGCCTCACCCGGAGTCCGGCAGCCCTCGCGAGAATCCCCTGCCGCGTATCGAACGTTAGGAAGTCCGTTGCCTTCAACGCGATGGCAATCCCGACGTGGAGCAGGTCAATGCTGCGTACCCCGAGGTCTTCCGTGTGTTTCGCACCGAGTTCCTCGGTTTCGCGGAATGCTTCCGTCCAAGGGATGGGGGTGTGGGTAAGGATGGCGGAGTCCAAATCCGATTCGACCTCCAGCAGTGCCAGTTTCCGTTGCTCGGCGCTGATCTCTCCGCGGAAGACGCGAAGCCGTATGGCGTTGCGGAGTTCGAGTCGATGCAACGGCGTAAAAGGCAACGGATCCTTCGCCTTCTGCATCCAGCCCAATGCCTTTACGGAATCCGCGTGGGGCGTGTAGACACGAGCCAAAAAGCTCGAATCGGCGTAGGCCATCAAGGTGGTCGCTTTCTCGGATGGCGCCACGGAGCCATCACGAAAGGTGCGTTTGCCGCTCCTCGACCACAACGTCTCCGGGAACGATCGTGTCGCCATAGATCCGCTTCAGGCGTGCGGCGAAGTCCGGACGATGCTTGGCCTTGGGCGTCTTCGCCCGTGCGGGAGGCGACAGGACAGCGATCGGCTTTCCGCGCTTGGTGATCGCGACGGCCTCTCCCTGCTCCACCAGGGCCAGCACGGAACCGAACTCATGCCGCAGTTGACGCAGCGTCGCAGTCTTCATGTTGCACAAGGATGTATAACATGATCCCGGCGTCAATCCTGGGAAACCCTTCCGTTGACGCCGCTCCGGGCAGCGGAAGGGGAGCATGCACCAGGATGATGGAGACTGCGTTATGCGTGTAGGCGCGTCGTGGATCGTCGGTGGCCACGCCGACCACTTCGACCCGCGCGGCCATCGGGCCGATGAGCAGTTCCCGGAGGATTCGCAGACGGGGTTGCGAGTGGACGAGGCGACGGATAAACTGGTCAGAGACCGGTCAAATCAGTCAACCTAAGGTGAAACCATGCCGACGACCATTCCGGCCTCCGAAGCGAAGGCGAAGTTCTCCGAGTTGCTCGACCGCGTCCGCCGCGGTGAGAGTTTCTCCATCACCCTCCACGGCGCGGAGGCGGCCCAGCTTGTGCCTGCCGGTCGCCCGAGTCTGGAGGATGTCCGGCGGACCATCGCGGACATGAAGGCGTCGCGGAGTCTGTTGAACCCGCGCGGCCTGCCAAAGCTCCGGGTCAAGGACCTGATCAACGAAGGACGTCAATGAATCTGGTTCTGGATTCCTCTTTGGCGCTGACGTTTGTGATCGAAGACGAAGCGACCCCAGAGAGCGATGCGATTCTGGACAGCCTCGGCAACGGAGCCGTGGCCCATGTGCCCGCGCTTTGGCGCTGGGAGGTCGCCAACGGACTCCTGATGGCCGAACGCAGGAACCGCATCACTTCGGCTGAAAGCCACCGGCATCTCGCCCATCTGAAGGCGCTTCCCATCGAGGTGGACGCCTCGGCGTTCGAGGAGGCGTGGAGCGGCGCCCATGCACTGGCTCGGAAACACAAGCTGAGCATTTACGATGCGGCGTACCTGGAGGCGGCGATCCGGCACGGTGTGGCGCTTGGGTCTCTGGACAATGGGTTGCGGGCGGCCGCAAAGGCGGAACAGGTGCCACTCTTGCCTGAAGGGTAAGGAGTTGCCTGGCAAGCAACGACGACGACCATCTCCGCAACCACGGATTCCTGATGCGAAGATCCGGGCATTGGTCGCTCTCACCGGCCTACGGCCTCGACCCGGTTCCGGAGATGGACCGCGCGCAAACGCCGAAGACCGCGGTGACGGAGGAACAGGAAGCCCCGTGCGTCGCCGTCGCTCTGGACGCGGCTCCGCGATTCGGTCTCCGTCCGGCCGAGGCGAAGCCGATTCTGCGCGAGGTCTTGGCCGCGGTGGTGGATTGGCGCCAGACGGCCCGTCGGCTGCGGCTGTCCAAAGGCTCGGTGGCAGCGTATGCGAGCGCCTTCGAGCACGCGTTTCTGGAGGAGGCCACGGGGTTGGTCGGATCGGTGCGGAGGTTCTTTAGTCTTACGACGTGCCTTGCGTAAGAACAGTACGTCCGGGTACGATTGTGCCCATGACGTCAGTGGTTATCACCTCGAAGTGGCAGGTCACCATCCCGGAGGAAATTCGCAAGGAGGTTCCTTCTCTGGCCATTGGACACCGTCTCCGCTGGGCGGTTGTCGACGGCGTTCTGACGGTCATCCCCGTCCGAGGCATCACTGCGCTGGCGGGCTGTCTCAGGACCGACGACATGCCGGTGGTGAACCGTGGGGAGGAAAAGGCTGCCATCGAACGGGTGAAGGCTGAGCATTACCGCCGGAAGCACGCCAAGCGATGAAGGCCGGGGTCCTCGATGCCAATGTGCTGCTGCGGTTCTTCTTGCAGGACGACCCCAAGCAAAGCCCTGCGACGACAGGTTTCCTCCGGCGCGCCGAGGAGCGGGATTGGGAACTCCTCCTTCTCGATGCCACCGTGGCCGAGGTGACCTTCGTCATGGAGAAGGTCTATCGCCGCGCCCGGGGGGACATTGCGGCGGCGCTGCTGGATTTTATGCACAACCCGTTCATCAGTGCCCACGAACCGGCCGTGTTGAGCGACGCGTTGGTGCGTTACGGAGCGCATCCGATCGATTTTCCGGACGCGTTGATCGCCGCGAAGGCGGCTGCGAGGAAGATTCCCGCCATCTCCTTCGACCAGGACCTGGACGGATTCACGGACGTGACAAGGCTTGAACCGAAAGGGTGAGGACTGGGGAGCACGTCCCGTCTCTCACACGGATTGATCCCGTGCAGCCGGCAACTCGCCATCAGGCTGCAGAAGATCGCAGCCCGTTCCCCCGCCTTGGGATGCCCTATGAACAAAGACTTCCAGCCAAGGGGGCCGTCCCTGAGCGTTCAGGGTTGCGCGACGCCCACCCAGGAAGGTCAATCGGCTACAGCCAACGTGACCCCGCAACGCCGCAGCTTCGAACTGGCACTGATGGACATCCGCCGGTGCCTCGTGGACCCGCCGATGGCGGATCGGGCCGATGCTCTCCGCCGGGCCGCTTGGGGGGTTGACCGATTCGTCGGATCCCTCGTCGGTGACCCTGAACGGACACGGGCCTTGATCGACACCGTCCGTGCCGTCCGGGATTCCCCGGGACCCGGCAGCACCGTTGCCGAGACGCGACTGATGCAATCGCTCTGCTCGACCGCATGGACTCATGGAAGGCGCGGAATGAACCGAGGGGTTGACCCGTCCCCCCGATCCCGAGGCCGGAACCGGCTTTCCCCGGCGACTTCAGGCGCAAGACTCAAGCCGGCCGGTTCGCCGCCAGGAATCCATGGAGCTTGCGGCACGTGGCGTCGAACCTCCGCTGCTCGTCCTCCGTCGAGATGTGCCGGCAAAGCGGACCACCCTCCTGGTCGACGAACCGCAACAGCAGCTCGCTGCCAGACAGCGAACGGAGTTCCGAAGCATGCTGGGCCTGCCCCACGATGTGTCCTCCGAGCAGCCAAAGACCGTTCAGGTGTCGATGGACCGTCCCGGCCGCCCGCCCTTCGTTCATCAGACTCTCCGCGAACGGCCGCATCCCCTCGATCAGGAGCCGCCCGACGTCGATATCGGATGGCATGCCCTGCCACTTCTCCGGCCACCCATCCATGTCCGCGAGGATGGCGTCGCGGTTGAGGACTCGCGTCATGCGCGGGCCTTCCTCGGGGGCCACTTCTCGGCGAGAAAGGTGGAGTCATCGCCGAGGTGGAAGTAGATGGCGCCGCGCATGACGCCCGATTCGACCGCGGCCCATCCCCGTCCGGACACTTCATCCATTTCGTCGAACCCCTCGAACGTGAACTCCGCCCGGTCCTCCTCATCGGGGACCCAATGCAACGTCAGGTGGACGGCCCCAAACACCATCTGTCCACCACCGCCGCGCTTGAACACGACGTGACCGGTCTCGACGAGATCGATGAACTCCTCGTCCCACTGCTCCATTTCGATCAACCGCCACTTCCCCAGGAAGGGCTCTGGCTTCAATGGTTTGGATCGCTTCCTTTTCAGGGCGGACATGCCGGGGCCCCTTGTTCCCTTCTTCCAGCCGGGACCTCAAGTCGCTTTTCCTCGAATGGGCAGCTTCGGTGCATCCCGGAGTTGTGGGGGAGGAGGCGCGAATCGGAGGGACGAGCTCTGCCCCTCCAGGACAAACGCCTGCGTCGCCCAAGTGCGCTCAGACCGGCCGAGAGTGTCCCCTGAATCCCAGCGATTCGTTCGACGGAAACCCACCTTTTCGAAGAGGAACTGGAACTGCTCCGGAGGCACCTCGTTGAACAACCGCCCGTCGGGGTCGCGATGGGTCTCGGCATCGACGCGAGGCCCCTGAAGCGGAGTGGAAATCAGCAGTCGCCCGCCGGGTCGCAACACGCGGCGCAAGTTGAACAGCGTGTCGAAGAGCCGCTCCGCCGGCACGTGCATCAGCACAGCCCAGCACAGGATGCCGTCAGAACTGGCGTCGAGGATCGTGCCCAGATCGGGCAGCGAATCCCGTCGAAGCCGGCCCGCCAGGGCCGGGTACCGGCGCTTCGCCTCGGTCAACAAGGCCTCGCAGGCATCGACTCCCTCGGCCTCGAACCCGGCGTCGACGAGCGCTTGGAGATCGCGTCCGGAGCCGCAACCCACATCCAGAATTCGACCACCAGCCGCGAAGACCTCATGAAAACGCCGCGCTGCCGCGCTCTCGGCCCCGGCATACCGCGCCGCCACCGTGGGCGCATGTTCCGCGTAGAACTGGAGTGTTTTCCCGTCCATTGCGTGCGGAGTCAGCCTACGCGGCGACTCTCGTGGAAACCAGCGGCGCGTGGGCAGGGTCAGCGTCTGCAATCCCCACGGAGGCTTGTCATCGGAGATCTCCTTGGCTTGCATGTCCCGCACCCCCAATGCGCGTAGGCGAACGGCACATTCGAACCTTCCATGGCTGAAGACTGGTCACGCGAGGAGGTCGAAGCCGTGGTCGCCGACTATCTGGCGATGCTCGCCAGCGAACTCGGAGGCGAACCCTACAATAAGGCAGCCCACAACCGAGCCCTGCAGCGGGTACTCGGTCGCCGGACGCACGGGTCCATCGAGCGAAAGCACCAGAACATCAGCGCCGTTTTGATCGAGCTCGGTTTCCCGTACATCGAGGGGTACAAGCCTCTCGGGAACTACCAGGACCTGCTGCGATCCGTCATTGAGCATCGATTGGATGGCGAACGTCGCCTTCAGGAAATCGTCGCAACCGCCGTTGTTGCGACGCCAACCGCCCCTCGGCTCCCCTCTGACCTCCTGACCATCGAGGTGCCCGCCCCGGCGGGTGTCGAGGACAGCTACGCCTTCCGCGATCGCGCCCCTCGACGCCAACCCTCAGCAAAGAGGGACTATCTGGCGATCGAGGCCCGGAACACCTCCCTCGGCTTGGAAGGGGAGCGCTTGGTGCTCCGCTTCGAGCACGAACGCCTTTGGCGGGCCGGCCAGAGGACACTCGCCGACCGGATCGAGCACGTGTCCCAAACCCGGGGGGACGGGCTCGGCTACGACATTCTCTCTTACGAAACCGACGGCCGGGAGCGGTTTGTCGAAGTCAAGACCACGCGGTTCGGCGAGATGACACCATTCTTCGTCTCACGAAACGAAGTCCGTTCCTCTGGAGAGATTGGCGATCAGTACCAGCTTTGCCGAGTCTTCGCCTTCGCCCGCGAACCCCGGCTCTTTACTCTGGCGGGCCCGCTCGACCACACCTGCAGGCTCGATCCGGTTGAATTCGTCGGCGTGCCCAGGTCGCGCGGCGCATCGCCCGGAAGCTCTCCCCCTTGAACCGGCAGGAGCCGCGCATCCGCCCACGGTGGCGCATCCGCGTCCTGCAAGATGCCGTCCCTGTTGCCCCGCCTGCGTTCCGCCCCCGCGCCTCACCCGGCCACGGCGTACATCCGCCTGGGCTTCCGTGATCGCCCGGCGCGCGTGCGCCCAGCAGTAGCTCAGGCTTACCTCGCGCGAGTGCGCCTTCACCAGGGTCTCGTACGCCGAATAGCCGTCCACCTGCAGGATGGCCCTGTAGGACCCAAGGAACTCCTTGGGCGCATCGTGCGCCCGGCCTTCACTCCACTGGAAAAGCACTTCCCCTCCCGGATCCAGATAGACCCAGAAGTATCCCCGCCGTATCCCGTTCGGCGCAGCCGCGTCCAGGCAACGCACCGGCGTTTCATCCACCTGCAGATAGCTGCGCGTTCGATGCCTGTCCCGCATCGCCAGATAGACCAGCTTCAACAAGTCGGCCGCCTGTTCCACCCATCCGCTCAGCGTGTTCCTCGGAATCTCCACCCCGTGTTGCCGATGGAGCATGGCGGCCAGCCGATACAGCGGAAGGTGGTCCACGAACTTGCTCATCAGCAGCCACGCCAGAAGACCCGCCCCCACCATCCCCTTGTCGATCGGCTGCGCCGGCAGCGGTGCGATCGCGAAGGCCTCCTTGCGCACTTACTTCGGACGCACGATGACGTGCCGCCGCCATACCCGGCGCCAACGCCACCACCAGGCCCGATGGCCATCGGACCTCGGCCTCCCAAGGCGTCGTGGCCGCGATCGGAACCGCCGGACCGAGGTTCGGGAAGCGGATCTCCTCAAACTCGATCCCGGCCGTGGCACGCCCGCCGGCTCCGGCCTGGCCGTCGCGGCGAATCCAATTGCAGAATGTGGGGTAGGGGATGCCGTGGCTCCTGGCGAACTCGCGCTGGGTTTGGCTGCTGCCTTTCCAGGCCTTTACCAGACGCTGGCGTTCCGAGGCCGGGGTGCAAGGCCGTCGCCGACCGGTTCCAATCCTTCGAGGACTCTTCTTCACCTCGCCAGTTCACCACACCCAAACCACCCTGCGTAGGCGTGGTTCACCGACCGCTTACTGATTACCGTTAGATAAGCGGCTGATGCAGGTTCGAGTCCTGCCACCCCTACCATCTCTCCTGGGATTCTTGGCAGCGCCATCGGTCAGGGTCGCGGCGAAGCGTTTGGGCTGATCTCGATCCACGAAGGAGAAGTCAGACCTCGCCTCCCTTCCGAAGGCATCCGGCATCTCAGCGGCGTTAATGCGGTGCGCCAGTAAGCGACTTTGCATTCGCGGGCGCCGAATGGTACAGGTAAGCCATGACCTGCCGCATCGTTCCGATGACGACTTCGGGTTGTGAATGCGAGGATTGCCGGGCTGGACGATACCTTTTCGACCTCCAAAGCTTCCGAGATGGGCAATGGTGCTGGTCCGGAATGACCCTCGTCACCTACGCCAACGTTGAGGACTGTCGCCGTCATCACGACTGGGGCATCCAGTTCCCGCCCGGCGCGACCTGGGAAGATGGCACCCCCATCGTTCCGCCAAAGGAGGAACCGGAGCCGATGGTCCCGGCGCAGGGGGAGTCACGGTTCATTGATCCGTCCAGCCTCCAACCGGCCATCCGGTCGCTCAGCCAGCATTGCACCCCCAAGGGTGAAGGTTAATAGATTGGTGGAGCAATGTCCGCGGCGAGCGGTTCTATTCCCTCTGACAATCACCGATATGATCCCAACCGCCGAAACCCTTACACGCGCCAACTCGATCATTCAGCAGATCGAAGAGCTCCAGGCAGAACTCGTTGGCCTCTTTGCCAGCGCCACCAAGACGACCGGCAAGCGCCGGGGTCGCCCACAGGGGTCCGGCCGAAAGGTGGCCGTGGCGAATGGCGCTCCGGTAAAGGCGCAGCGGCGGAAGATGAGCCCGGAGGCCCGCGCCAAGATCGCCGCCGCACAGAGAGCCCGGTGGGCGAAGTTCCGCGCCGCGAAGAAGTAGTTGAGTGCGTGGCTCAGCAGATACGGCGCGCCCGCCAGTCCCAATATAGGCCGCCGCATAATGCCGTGATGACTACAGGAATTGAGATGAACCAAGGCCAGGAGGCGTCTGGAAACGAATCGTGCAGGAAGAACGCGCCCAGAAGCGCTGGGCCAAGGCAGAGATAAAGTCTCCACGAACAGAAGAAGTCCGCGATCTCCCAAATGATTTCAAGGACAGCCATTGTGGGTGACCCAGTAACGCAGGCCTCACGACGATGGTTCACGACGGCCCATCATCGCACTCTAGGCGCTTGCCCATGCTCACGACATCATCGACCGCGTAGCCGAGTCGCCGGTAGAACTCGATGACGCCCTGATTGGTCGCACGAATCTGGAGGTTGATCTTAGGACAGCCTGCCGCCCGCAGTAGTCGCTCCGCTTCCGCCATCAAGGCGCGTCCGTATCCATGGCGCTGGTGATCCGGGTCTACGGCCAGATAATTGATCCAGCCCCGGTGTCCCTCGTACCCCAGCATCACGGTCGCTGCGATCTTGTTATCGACCGTTCCCACGAGAAAGAGGTCCGGCCGGACTTCGAGCTTTCGGCGGATGTCCTTGCGAGGGTCGTTCCAGGGTCGAACGAGATCACAGCGTTGCCACAGGCGGACTACGTCTTCTTCGTCGTCAGGATCAAAAGGGCGGATGACCACACGCGGGATGATCAGCGGAACGCCGGGGCCGTTGAAGCCTTGCTTCCTGTAAACAGATCTTCCGCCTTGTGCCACTCGTGACGGATGTCCCGCATGATCAGGACATGATCAAACTCCACCGACCCCTCAGGAAAGACGGCGCGATCCTCGAAGAAACTGGACCGCACACTCGCCACCGATAAGGCCCCAACCCGCCATCCCAAGGTGCGTAGGAGGAGCCCGTCCAGGCGGTCCGCATCTTTCGTCACCGAGTACCCAAGGCTCCCGCCCTCAAAGAACGCGGATGCTTCCGGCAGCGATCCGAAGATCGAACCGGCTGGCAGGGTTTCCGTCTCATTCCCGACCACCTTGACCTCGGCCTTGCCGTCATCGGATCGCATCGCGAACTCGATGTGCCCGTCTACGTCTACAACCTCGAACCGAGCCGCGTGGTGCTCCCCTGGGAAGAGCCTTCCTCCGGCAATCCGGTTCAGGATCGAGCCGGTGTCCCGGCGAGGGACAAACACCCCCTCCCGCTCAACCCCAGCGTCATCCGTCCACTGAACGACAATCCGGTGAGCGGCGTTCTCACTGGAAATGCCAAACGCGGTCGGACTTCTGCTAGGCCGAATGTGCTCCAGTCGGATGAGGCAAACGCCTGCAACGGAATGTCCATTGTGGAGCTTTGGCCGGAAGAGGGCTGGGAGCAGGCGCTTGATCGTTCCCTTGATGACGGGGATGCGCATGGAGAGGGCTATCGGGGCCACCAACGTGAGCCATGCTCCTCGTTGCCGCCCAGGCCCACGAAAATTGCTTTCGCGTCGGCATCGGACATCCCGTGCATTCCTTCCCGCCCAGCGCGGTTCGGATGATCGATCGAAAACGGCGGCGTCGAAAAGGTGCCAATCCTGATCTGGACGCGTTGACCAACATGACTCTCGGTAAACTTCCTGACCCGTCGAGCCCCAACCTCGCTGTAGGCCCATTTGACCGAGTACTTCCTCTCCGCGTGCGGTATCGGCACCACGCCTCCTGCCTCCCTGGCTGTCGTGAGGCTGGCGGCGGGTTCCGAGCGAGGAGGCCAACGGAAGACCATGATGCTCGACTGGTCCACGTCGTTGGTCGAGATCGTCAGGGTTGGCATGATCAGTGGAGGCGGGGGAGGCTCCTCCATTTCCAGCCAAGCCACCTCCGGCGGGCGCGGAACGATGGCCGCCATCAGGTGGGCCTCCACCCAGAACACGATGGCGAGCGTCGCTAGGGCACGCATGTTGCCGGCATTTGAGGCCCATCCCGCCGCGCATGCAATTCCGCAAAAAGCGGCCCCCGCAAGGAAGCATTCGGACCGACACCGAAGCTTGATGCGACGAACACTATCCCTTCCTCTCCACCTCCCAGCCGTTTCCGAGCAACGGCACAGACGCGCAGTTCGGCCCCCCGTCCTTGCCGGTGCCCTCGACGGTCGCCCCCAGCACGCCACCCGACTGCGTGGCCTCCTCAATCTGCTCCCAGGTGACGGTGCCCAGGTGGATTTTCATGCGACGCTGCCAACGTGGGGACGCACGCTCCGGTTGGCCCGAACGCCAATCCCGCGGTCTCCAGCTTAGGTAGAGGAAGCGTTCGTCCGGCTTCCCGTGGACGTAATCGCCGAGGAAGTTCGGATCGGCGGTACGTGCATTGGCGCGAACCCGCACATCGCACCCGAACACGATGTCGCCGCTGGATGTCCGCGTCCCCGCGTGAAGGCTCCAGTGGGCGGCGGTGGAGTTGTCCTGCAAGCCGAAGATCGCTCCGTGCTGGTCCGGGTCCGGCGGTGCCTTGCAGACGACACGCAACCGGACCATCCGTTCCGATT
Organism: Verrucomicrobiia bacterium; assembly: GCA_019634625.1. Lineage (NCBI taxonomy): Bacteria > Pseudomonadati > Verrucomicrobiota > Verrucomicrobiia > Verrucomicrobiia bacterium. The sequence goes on along the minus strand of JAHCBA010000032.1, from coordinate 27,961 downwards.
CTTCATCGCGTGCCCCTCGATGGACCTGTTGGCTTCGGGAACTCAACGTGTTCACATCTGAGGCGTTCCGGCGCTGCCGCTTCTTCACCGGACCAGCGTAGCCTTGGCGAAGGCCTCGTCGAGCACCTGCCTTACGGCGCACCGACTTCGGGGCCCTCCCCACCCCTGTCCGGCCTGAGCCGAAGGACTTCCTTCAGGGTGTCCGCCGCAGACTCCTCCGTCGCGCCGTAGAATGTCATCTCCCCAAGCACGTGGGTGATAATCTCCTGGGCGTCGAATGCATCCAGAACGGCATCGGGAACCGCAAGGCCGAGGTACGCGGCCCACGGGAGCAGGTCCAAGGCGTAATCCTCGCCGGTCTTCGGGTCCGTGCCGCCAACGACAACATCGTCCCCGTCGTGGTCCAGGCGGAGAACCAGTTCGACATCCGGCGCGGCATCCATCTCCCGCAGGCGGCGGAACGCGGCGATCAAATCCTCGGTTTCCTCCGGGAACAGTCGGTCCAAGTTCGGACGGAGCCCCTCTTCGGTGGCATTCCGGAACAGGTCAATAAGGCGTCGGTTCATGGTCGGGTGTTTCATGACCGGCGAATACTGGCACGCGGGGTGGGACAACGGCGGTCCACCCATCCTGTTCGTTGTCGTTCAATCTCGGCCGGGATTTCGGGCCATGCGCTTCAGAAATGCCAAGGATAGGAGCGGGGTGTGGGCGAGGCTAAACAGCAGCCCAAGCCAACCGCCAATGGCCAGCGCCGGATGAAAGCTCTCGATATCGGTGGCGAGTTCGGGATGCCGCACCATGACCCTGAGCGAAGGGTGCCACGACATGCCGAGTACCACGACGGACGCCGCAAGGATGGCCACGGACAGCCACGACCCACGAGTCCACCACCATCTCTTGAGCGGACCCCAGTAGAGCGGCAGGCCCACCAACCCCACCGCCACGAGGCCGAGCAAGGAACAGATCGCGCCCACGATGGGCTGGAAGATCATGGACATGAGGCCGTCGTAGACCGTCATCACCATGGCGAGCATGTAAACCGCCAGCCCCGCAAAAAACGCGATCAGAAGTCGGACGGCGATCATGGCGTCGCGGCGGTTTCAGTAGGGGGCGGGTATGGCCTCGAACTTCATTTCGTTGAAGTCGTGAAGCACCTTCGGAGTGCCGACCCCATGCGACCGGTTGATCCGGGCGCGGTAGAGGCAGCCACCGTTTCCCCAGAGGACCGAGTCTCCATCGCGGTCCGCCCATTCCCAGTCCGGGTGCTGGAGGACCGCGCCCTTCTCGTTGTGTACCAGCTCGTGCTCGTCCCAATAGCAGCCCTTGCCTTCCGGCGCACCGACCTGTTCGTGCGCGATCTTCCGAAGGACCCACCCGTGTCCCAATGGGCGCTCGAATACAGTTGCCGAGTCCATTCTATGGCCCCGCTCTTCGATCAAGTTCCAGCCGTCCCGCAGGAGTCGGGGATAGTACACGTTAAGGCACTCGCCTCCGAAGCTGCGTGCCGGCTGATAGGTGGTGTCCCGCCGAACCTGGGACGAATCCCGGATGCTCCGGTGTCCGTACCCATCATTGAGCCAGTACTGGCGGTCTCCCGTGAATAGTCCGCCGCCATGCCAGCAGTCTCCCTTGCCCAGGAGGCCGATGGCCTTCATCCACGGCGTCCTAGAGATTGCCGTCCATGAGCCTCCCGTCTCGGTGTTCGGCCGCCCGTTCATGGCGAAGTAGATCAGGAACTTCCCGTCCGCGGATAGGTCCGCCCGCCGCTCGTAAACTCGCCCGCGGAACCACTGGCCCATGCGGAACGTGTCCCGCTTCCGATCCCACAGCATGGTGCAAACGGACTTGCTGGGACCGCGCCGGAACACCACCGCAACCTTGGCGTCGCGGGCCAGGATCACATGGAGTCGCGGTGGGAACGCCTTGGACACGGTTCAGGCCTCCCTTCCGGCATTCAGCAACGCCCCCAAGTCGAGGTGCCGTGTATACATGTTGAGGCCGCCTTCCGGGTTCATGGGCCACTCCGACTCCGGCCGGTCCCAGTACAACTCCACGCCGTTGCCGTCCGGGTCGCGAAGGTACAGCGCCTCGCTGACGCCATGATCGGATTCGCCATCGAGCTCGATACCGGCCGCCTGAAGCCGCCGAAGGGCGTCGGCAAGGTCCGCACGGGAGGGGTACAGGATGGCCAAATGGTATAGGCCGGTCGTTCCGGGTGGCGGCGGGCTGCCCCCGGCGCTTTCCCAGGTGTTGAGGCCGATGTGGTGGTGGTACCCCCCAGCCGACACGAACGCCGCCTGCTTGCCGTAGCGCTGGATCAACTCGAAGCCGAGCACGCCGCAGTAGAATCCAAGCGCACGTTCCAGGTTGGCGACCTTCAGGTGAACGTGGCCGATGCGGACGCCAGCCGCGATGGGGCGAGGCGGTGTCGGGGATTGAGATTCCATGGCATGCCTCAAGGCTGGGCAACGATCTTGGGCCGCCGTGGGGAAACAGGAATCCGAAAGTCGTCGGGGCATTCTCGGTTGACGGGAACTCCTCGGCTTGCGCCAGCATGGCTCCGCCATGGTTCGACCCCGGTTCCTTGCCGCCTGCCTGCTCGTGTTCGTGGCGCTCCACACCTCGGCACAGGAGTCTTCCCCCGCCGGCATCGTCCGGGCCGCCCGTGGCCAGATCGGCAAGACAGTGAAGTACGACCCTGCCTACCGCACCTTGGCCTACCCGAACGGCGATCTGGCCATGGAAGTCGGGGTCTGCACCGACGTGGTGATCCGCGCCTTGCGCGCCAGCCTGGGCATGGACCTGCAACGACTCGTCCACGAGGACATGAACCGCGCCTTCGCCGAGTACCCGCGGAACTGGGGTCTCAATCGCCCGGACCGGAACATCGACCACCGGCGCGTCCCCAACCTGAGGACCTTCTTCAAACGGTCCGGGTGGGCCTTGCCCGTGACGAGGTCGGCGCGGGATTACCGACCGGGAGACCTCGTCACCTGCACCGTCCCACCGAACCTCCCCCATATCATGATCGTCAGCGACCGGACCACCGCGGACGGCCGGCCCCTGGTGATCCACAACATCGGTGCTGGCACCCAAGAGGAGGATCGGCTGTTCGAGTTCCCGATCACGGGCCATTACCGCGTCCGGACGATGCCCCCGACCAATGACGCAGGAGGGCGGAGCCAGCCAAGGTATCCGGGCCCTTGATGCCAGACGCATAGGTCCCCGAGGAGGCGACCCGCGTAGGTCGGGTGATTTCCAGCCCCACGTCCAACGTTGAAGACGCGCTTTGCCTCGATCCACACCCGGCAAGACCACCACGCCAACGTATACAGGGACACAAGGGCAACCAACCGGTGGGAACCGCCATATAGACATTGTGGTCGCCGCGGCACCAGGTGTTGTGGTGGCGTGTCGGACTCTGAGATTGCCTACCAACGTGGTCTCCGCCTCTGCTGATTGACTTTCGAGTCAGCGGTCGGATTACGGCACCGGCCGGCGTCTACAAGGACTCCGACCTCCGGGCCTCCAGATCGGCGTCAGTGAGCAGCGCGCACCGCGACGTTATCCATGCCACCTCCGCGCCAGCGGGGGTCGCCGGGTGTCGAGCGGAAGACCGACCGCAGGGAACCTCCCTGTCGCCGTGTCGTGTGCCACCCAGGACTTGGAACGGCCAGTGTATACACCCGTGGCATCCGGACGCAGGTCCACCCTCCAACGTCGGTGTCGTCCGGGATGCAGTAGAAGAACGAAGAGCCGCACACACCGCCGCGGTGCAACCGGCTCCCCCGCCCGTCTTCCAGAAGCCGGCCCAGGAAGTTGTAGAAGCCAAGGTCTCCGGAAACCGGGCAGGTCTCCATCCCACCGCGCCCACGCCCCGACCTACCCTTCGATGTCTACGATTGCCTGACGCTGTCGCACCGGAGTGGCAGGCAATCCCACCCCGGAACCAAGCCCCCGAAGTTCCCTCTGACCACGTTCTGTACCTATTCGGCGGCTGAAAACCGCCCAGGGACATGAACGCTGCTGCAATCTCGATTTCGCCGCTCTGCCGGGCGGGTGCCCCCATCGGGGGCGCGGAGACATGTCCCTCCGGTTTTCAGCCCGCCCGGCGCTTCTCCTTCCCAGTGCAGTGTGGTGCCGCCTTCCCCAAAACCGACCTCCGCGCAATAGCATATAGGCGTAGGAACATTGTCCTGCCGGCCACGCAGGCATGCCGAAGGCCCTCAGGCCGTCCTGTTCCAGTACCCAACACGCACGCCTGCAAGGGCCTGCCCCTCCCAGCAGCGCACGCTCCTGCGTGCATTCGCTGACCCCCATGCCTGCGCCTACCGCCAACGCCACCCCCAGCCGTTCCAGCAGGCCTGAACCCGGCCCGAAGGCCGTTCCCGATCCCCATTCCAAAACCGCATACAGCAAGCCTTCCATTGACCTGTACGAGGACGAGGAGTCTCCAACTCCAAGAAGGCCAGAGGGTGTCGCCGACTTGGCCGCAAAGGCCTCTGGCCGTTCGGCCATCACGGCTGATCTCGAAGCCGAGACTCGCTACATCCGGCGAGAGCGACAGCGAGCCGCCGAGCGCTTCCAAGACCATAAAACCAGGAAACGAACCTCCGCGTATACCAAGGATCTGGAAGACCGTGAAGACCTCGCCCACTTCGATCCTGACCGCCTCCATGACCTCACCGACTTCGACTACCGCTTCCGTCACCGCGAACATCTGCCTGACTGTCTGGCTGAACGCATGGGGTACGTGGCCGCCAAGCTCGCCCACCTCAAACGTGATGGGTGTCAGCGGGCGGTCAAAACCGGCCAGTGGTGGGCGGTTCAAAACCAGCCACGGGTGAGGTGAAGTTCCTCGCGGAGGCGGCGGCGTTGGCCGTTGGTTCCCGGGTTGAACATCCTCACCGTGAACGAACAGCAGTCCATTCGAACCCTTGCCGAGCGGGGCTGGTCCCGTCGGCGCATCGCCCGGGAGCTGGGTCTCCACCGTGAGACGGTAGGCCGATATCTCGGTCCGGCGGGCGCTTCGACCGGGGCGGTCGCTGCCGGCGCCGCAAAACCAGCCATTCCGCCCGCCGGCTCCGCGGATTCAGAACCGGCCATTCCGCCCCCCGGGTGTGACGAGCCAAAACCGGCCATTCCGCCCGCCGGCTCGGTGGCGGGGCGGCGCAGTGCGTGTGAGCCGTTCCGGGCCTTCATCGAGGCGGGGTTGGTGCAGGGGCTCTCGGCCCAGCGCCTCTTTCAGGACCTGAGGTCGGAACACGGATTTGCCGGCGGCTACGACGCCGTGAAGCGTTACGTGCGGGCCTTGGGGGCTTCGATGCCCCTGCCGTTCCGGCGCATGGAGATGGCGCCCGGTGAGGAGGTCCAGGTCGATTACGGCCAGGGCGCCTGGGTGATCGAGCCCGATGGCACGCGGTACCGTCCCCACCTGCTGCGCCTGGTCCTCAGCGCCTCGCGCAAGGGCTACACGGAGGCGTTCCGACGGCAGACCACCGAGAGCTTCATCCGGGGGATGGAGAACGGCTTCCGTGCCTTCGGCGGGGTGACGGCCACCGTCGTCATCGACAACCTGAAGGCGGCGGTAAAGCGGGTGGACTGGTTCGACCCGGACATCAACCCGAAGGTGCGCGATTTCGCGGCGCATTACGGGACGGTGTTCCTCCCGACGCGACCGGCGATGCCGCGGCACAAGGGGAAGGTGGAGGCAGGAGTCAAGTACGCCCAGGCCAACGCGTTGCGGGGCCGCAAGTTTACCAGCCTCAGCGCGCAGAACGACTTCCTTCTGGAGTGGGAGCGCACGATCGCCGACACCCGCATCCACGGCACCACCCGCAAGCAGGTGGCGGTGCTCTTCGCGGAGGTCGAGGCGCCGGTGTTGCGTGCGCTGCCCGCCAGCCTGTTCCCCGTGTTCGAGGAGGGGCGGCGCACCGTCCATCGCGACGGGCACGTGGAGATCCAGAGGGCCTACTACTCCGTGCCGCCAGAGTACCTCGGCCACGAACTCTGGGTCCGCTGGGAAGCGCGCCTCGTGCGCATTTTCGACGCTCAGATGAACCTGATCGCGCTCCACACCCGGCACGATCCCGGGGCTTTCAGCACCGATCCCGCCCACATCCACACCCACAAGCGCCGCATCATCGAGCGCGGCGCCGACTGGCTGCTGGACCGGGCCAGCCAGGTGGGCCAGGCCACCGGTGGCTGGGCCCGGGCCATGTACGCCCAGCGCGGCCCCGCCGGCATCCGAGTCCTCCAGGGACTCCTGTCGATGGTGGAGGACCATGCACCCGGAAAGATCGAGCGGGCTTGCGCCCGGGCTCTGGAGTTCGGGGCCTGGCGTCTGCGCGATCTGCGCGCCCTGCTCGATGCCCAACCACCGCAGACCCAGTTCCACTTCGTTGCCGAGCATCCGCTCATCCGGCCGCTGGCCGACTACGCGGCCCTCTCCCCGGACTGTTTCCACGATCCCGACCTCTCCCAAAACGCATGAACCCCACTCTCATCTCCGCCCTCCGTCAACTGCGCCTATCGGGCCTACTGGGTGCCCTTGAGGTTCGCCTCCAGGAAGCTGCCGCCAGCCGCCTGGGTCACGCCGAGTTCCTTGAACTCCTGCTCCAGGACGAACTCAACATCCGCAAGGACCGCCAACTCGAACGTCGTAAACTGGCTGCTGGCTTTCGCGCGCTCCAACCCCTCGACCAGTTCGATTGGAGCTTCAATCCATCGATCGACCGCAAGACCATCTTTGAACTGGCCACCTGTCGCTTCGTGCGCGAGCGCACCGATGTCCTGTTCCTTGGCCCGCCTGGAGTCGGTAAAACCTGCCTCGCTCAAGCCCTTGGCTACAGCGCCATCCAACAGGGCTTTGAGGTGCTCTACCGGTCGATCTTCGACCTCATCCGCGACTTCCTGCAGGCCGAGGTCTTCACTCAGCAGGACAAGACGTTACGGAAGTATCTGAAGCCAGATCTTCTGATCATCGATGACATGGGGCTCAAGGCCCTGCCGAAGCACTCCGGGGAGTACCTCTTCGAGGTGATCATGCGACGGTACGAGAACCGTTCCACCATCATGACCAGCAACCGGCCGCTGGAGGACTGGGGGCACCTCCTGGCGGACGTTCCCACCGCGGGAGCGATCCTCGACCGCTTTCTCCACCGCGCCCGCCTCATCGCCATCACCGGCCGGAGCTACCGCGTGAAGGACTCCCCCACGCTGCGCCATCCGGGGCGCAAACCCCCTCAGAAACCCGGTCAAGACGCCTCCCCGAGCGGCGAAACACCGTGAGCGACCAGACATTGATGCTGCCGAAATCCTCATTGTTCCTCACCGGGCGTGCGCCTATTCGTGCGGGCGAAGCGAGTCCGTTACGCGTCGCGACCGACGGGGACGCGAGCTTGAGGCTCGACCATCCGTCCCCGTCGCTCGCTCGCCCGCCCGAATCGACGGCGCGATACGCGATGCACGACTGCCAAAAATCCGTCGGAATCCATCGCTTTCAAAGAATCAACCGAGTATGAAAACCCCGCCTCGCCCTGGCCGGTTTTGAAGTGCCCACTCGTGGCCGGTTTTGAAGTGCCCGGTGACAATGGGGAGGCCGGCTACTTCGGCGGGTTGGTCGAGAAGGAGATCGACTACAAGGCCGAGGCCGCCGTCATCGCCACCATCCGCCAGCCCTGGGCGGAAGCCTTCTGTCGTTGCGGCATCTGGACCAAGGGTTACGGCCGCCCCAAGAATTCTGGCCGGTGCCATCATCATTCATTCTGTCGGCTTTGCTCCTGGCTGGACCATGGCAAGCTGATCATGGGGAGCTTCGGGGCAGTTACCCGCACCTTCCATCGGGCCGTTGGGCGGGGTCTCCAGTTCCTCGCCGTCCACCTCTCCGTCCGCGACAACCCCGCCAACGCCCGTGCCATCGGGCGCGACCTGACCGATGATGATCTACGCATTCTGAAGTCCGATGACGGCCTATATAGCGAGCTCTACCAGTCCCGTCCTGTATACATTGACGGCACCGACGGCAACGATGACCTCCCCGGCCTCTGGACCTGCCAGCACGTCTCCCTCGCCTGTTCTACAGCCCTGCGGGATGTATACAAACGCGGTCTCATCGTGGGCGTGAAATCGAAGCTTGAGACCGCCATCCAGCTCTGCCCCACACGTGCCCTTCCGCACGCTCACGCCATCGTCACCGCCTCGGCGTCGATGGACGCCCAGACCCTCGCCGAGGAACTCAAGGGCGTCATGGACCGGGTCCTCCAGGAATGCTGTGACCGTCTACATCTGCCGCTCTTTGCCAGCGTCCGGGTGTACGCTATCCGGTCGGCCGGACATCTCGAAAAGGCGGCGATGTATACGGAGAAGGTGATTCCCCTGGGCATCCTCGTCCGGCAGGCCCTGTCCCGGCCGGATGCGCGACGATCCGACGGCAGGTTCGATGAGGCCTACCTGTCGCGCCTGGAACACGGCCTCGAAAACCTACACGACCAGATCGACTCGATCTCCAAAGGTTTTCAGGCGATCGGCGGGGAGTTGGGCACCGTGCGCGGCAGGCTTACCCTCGGCAACCTTCGGTTCGGTAAGAAGTCCATTCTCGATGAGCCCGCCTCCCACCGTCGATATCGGACCAAGAAGGCCGCCAAGCAGAGGGCCAAGCGAAAGGCAAAGCGCAAGGCCAACCGCTGATCCGTAGATGTAGACATTCGTGTAGCGCGTCACGCAGGCCCCACGGGAAAGCCGACTCCGGGCGAAACTCGCCAGTTGATCGACTGAACTCCACTGGAGATCGACACGCAATCCCGCCGAGGATCACCGAGAGGCCCCTGTTCACACGGCTTCCAGGACGGCCTTGGGGTTCTTCGCCGCGATCCGGAGGAGCACCCGCGCCGCACCGCTGGGCACGCTGCGTCCCTGTTCCCATTCCTGGACGGTGCGCTTGCTGATCCCCAGCAATGTGGCGAACTTGTCCTGCGACAGGCCGAGCTTCGCCCGCACGGAGGCAACCCACTCCTCCTTGAACTGCGCCTGGACCCTGGCCGGATCGAGTTCACGGCGGATGAAACCGCCACGCCCATCCGGAACCACCTCCACGACCTTGGCGGCCTTGGCCGCGCCACGCATGAGCGCCTTCTTTTCCGCGATCAGTTTCTCCAGGTTCATTGCACGATCTCCTGCTTGAGCTTCTTCAGTTCGTCTTTGCTGAGGTCTGACTTGTCGTTCTTGGTGTAGACATCGAGCAGCAGAATCCTCTCGTCCGCCGTCCACCAGTAATAGATCACCCGTGCTCCGCCCCGCTTCCCACGGCCGGATGCAGCCCATCGCAGCTTCCGCAAGCCGTCGCCACTCCTGATCAGCGTTCCGGCGTCCGGTCTGCTGACGAGCGCCATTTCCAGGGCAAGGAGGTCCTCTTCCTCGTACACGCCTTTGCAAGCACGCTCGAACCGCACCGACCGCACGAAAATCACGCAGGGAATCTACGTGGCTCACGTATAGCGTCAAGCCATCCGCAACTTTACCCCAGCACCATGGTGAACCTCCGGTTGAAGGTCCTTCAACGGACCAAGGGAGGACTTCATCAACCGGAACCGGCCCGCACCGGGCTCGTCAACGACGTGGGGCCCTCCGCCCAGGACAACCGCGGGTCGAGGGCGTCCGGTGGCGCGTACTCGAAGTGAACAACACGACGGCGGGCTGGCCGGGTGACTCGCCGCGACGCGTGAAGGATCAGGGGCGATATCAGCAGCACGTCGCCGGCCGAGGCCGCGCAGGTCACCTCCGGTCGGCGTGTCAGTTCCTCAAGGGCGGCGTCGCCGAGGCGGCCATGACGGTGGCTGCCGGGGATCACGCGCAGCGCCCCATTCTCGGCCGGCGTGTCGTCCAGGTGAATGCGGAAGGTCACCATCCGTTCGAGGAGGTAGGCGGGAGCGTGAGCGTGGACAACGCCATCCTTCACCGACCATGGCCCATATCCGGGCACATCGACCCGGCTCTCGACGGCAACGGTCAGGTCCTGGTGCCACGACACGCTCCAGTTCTCGCCCGCCGTTTTGTCGAAAAGGATGCCGCGCACAGGCCGAAGGACGGCGCCAATCAGGCCTGCGAGTCGCTCCCCATCTGCAATTCCCCGGAAAAGCGACGACCGGTGGCTGAGGTTCCGAACGCACGCAGTCCCCTCGTCAGCAGACACGCGATCCGCTTCAACTCGCATTCGCGACACCTCCCCGGCATCGAATATGGAAGGGACAAGCCGGTAGCCATGGTCCCTGAAGGCCGCCAGATTCAGGGCCGCTTCACGGACTGCCCGCGGCATCTCGATCCCGCCGGCGAAGTCGGAGGTGCTCCCAAAGCCCATAGGCAAAGACCGCAATGCAGGCCGACTTCAGAAGCAAGAGCCAAAGCGGACGCCACCACGCGCCGGTCTGCGCCTCGATCAGGTCGGAAATGCCGAAGACGAGGAAGGCCAGCGCCAGTATCACAGCGAGGCGGCGATGGTCACCGGTGGTGCAGATCGCTCGAATGACGAATCCGGCGCTGAAGGCGAACCAAAGGACCGCCTCGATCTGATTACCGGTGACGGTCAGGTCGTCCATGCCGACGGGTAGCATCATGGCTTGCGCCCCTGCAAGCAGCCGCGTGGCCTGCTGAAAGTCGGTCACGAACTAAACGTCACCACGCGGACCGAGGCGCTGCCGATCCCGCGCCCTTGGGCCTCCGTAGCGACGGCAAGGGGCGCAAGTGCCAGCACCACGGGTTTGGTCGGAGGCTGCGGCGGGATTGAGATCGGACTGAAGGCGATGTGCCCGACCAGCCGACCGGAATCCAAGGCGACCAGGGAGACTGGCATTGCACCGGCGGTGCGCAGTTCGTCCACGACTGAGGCTTCATCCGCCGTCGGGAAGGCGGCGAGCAACAGTCTCCGGATCGAGTCGGCGAGGTCGGCGGTCTCTGGTCGAATGTCGGGAGAGCTCCGCGTCATCATGGCTGGCGTCCGTGACGGTCCAGTGCGGGCGGTGACGCTGCGACGGCGTTTGCCAGGTTGGCCAGCCGGCGACAGGTCAGTTGCGCCTTGCCGTTCGGCAGCCGAACCAGATCAAGGTGGGCGACCTGATCCACGTTCCAGATGTGGACGGCGGGATCGGAAGCGGGTTTTGGTTCCCCGGCGATCTGCTCCATCTGGTACAGGACGCCCTCGAATGCCCCCTCCCGAAAGGTGAGGACGAAACCGCCCGGATCACCTTCCCACCGCCAGGAAGTGTACATCTGGTCGATGCCGATAGCCGGTTGCTGGAGGTTGATGTGCGGAAGCTCCGCTCCGTAATCCTTCAGTTGCTGGGCGATGACCCTGGCCAGATTGCCGCTTTCGTGTTTGCCGGTGGCGCAGCCGACTGTGATCAGTCCCGACAAGAGGACGAGGGGAAGGGTTTTCATGGCAGACACACCCGCGCTCAATGGGGCGAGTGCAATAGCGGGGCCGTGCCGTGTCAACCTTCGTCCCGGACCTCCGCTCAATCCCATCGGTCCTTTGGGGTCCAGCCTCAGCGTCCTTCCGTGTCACCCACGCCATGACCCAGCGCGATGTCCTGCTCAGGCACCGTACTGCTCGTCGCTCACCTTCTCCATCCAGTCGGCGGTCTTGCCGTCCAATGCCTCCTGAATCGCAAGGTGGGTCATGGCTGTGGTCGCCGTCGCGCCGTGCCAGTGCTTTTCGCCCGGAGGAAACCAGATCACGTCGCCCGGTCGTGATGGTCTCGACGGGCCCACCCCAGCGTTGGGCCAGTCCACAGCCGGCGGTGACGATCAGGGTCTGACCCAGGGGGTGGGTGTGCCATGCCGTCCGGGCGTCGGGCTCAAACGTGACGCTCACGCCCACCGCCCGCGCCGGTGCTTCGGCGCGGAACAATGGGTCGATGCGCACCCGGCCGGTGAAATACTCCTCCGGCCCGTCGCTGGGCGCCTGGGAACCGCTTCGCTTGATGTCCATATTCGTTCCGTCTTCTCGCCCGCCTGATCCGCTGGTTCTGAGCGAGGCGTATCTCATTCCTCCGGTAGCAGGTCTCCCTGTCCACAGCTTCCGCGCCGATACCCATTCCGGCAACCAGCATGGTCTCAACGCAGGTCGAACAGGTACAAAAGCGCCGCCCAGCCGCTCAGTCAGGTCCCCACGTCGGCCCTGTTGGCAGGAACTCCGGACACCGTGCCCTCCGCGGCGTCAGCGGTCAAAGGTCGGACGAAATGCACGGTCCTTCCAGCCTCCCGGAATCCGAGCCTTTCGTGCGCTCGGATGCTCCCCTCGTTGTTCAATTCGGCATCGCTGGCGATCTCCGTGAATCCCGCTTTCACAGCCCACGCGGCCACGGCCTCCACCAGGGTGCGGCCGATCCCCTGACCGCGGCATTCTGGAACAACGTACCATCCCTCAAGATAGGGCACCGGGGTGGACGTCGTGCCTTCGACGTGATCACGCCGGATCGAAACCTCCGCAAAACCGATGGCGCGGCGACCAGCATCCTCCGCCAACAGGACGACTCCGTCCCCTTTCAGGATCTGCTCGACTTCGAGGCGGTGTCGCTCCAGGGGGCATTCAGGCCACAGCGCGTGGCGCATTATGATCCAAGCGGGATAGTCCGTGGCCGCCATGAGGCGCACCCCGACCGTGGGCTGTTTGGTTTCGACCAGATCGTTCACGGACATGCCTCCCGTCCAGAATCTGGGCTCGGCTTCCGCGTCTTGCAGCAGCCGCCATCGCGTGGCAGACGATCCCTGTCGCCGTCGGCATCGCCACCGTCGCCGGGGGAGATGCGGGGCGCGGTCCAATCGAACTGGTCACCGTCGGCGAAAATCGCCCGCACGCAGCAGTACTCCATGGCTTCTCGGCAGGCTGCGTCCTCCTCCGGGTTGGATGGCTGTTTCATGACGTAGGAGTATCCCCCGCCTTCAGCGCTCCGCCCGACGCGACCGAAGTTCGCTGACGCAGTAGCCCGGCAGAAGTCGCAGTCCGTACACCAATAACCGACGTAGAACTTCCCCGGCACGTTTTCCGGCATTCGAGATTGGAAGCTTTCCTGAGACATGCGCTCGGTTGAATGCGTCTTGTCGCGGTCTTCTCTTGGGAGGGTGGATGGTTGCCGGACTGACTCTGCGGGAAGGCTGGTTGCCGGTGCAGTTCTTTCAACGTTCGTCGGGCTTCCCACCATTGCTCGCAGGAGGGGCCATGAGACGAGGCTCACGATGAACCGGGGTTCTCGCCTGTTTCACTCGGGTGAAGTCCTCACCAAGTTCGACGAGCGCATCTGAAGCGATTGACTGCACCGGATACTCCGTTCCCCGGCGGTAGGAATCTTTTAGGGCTTTCCAAAGAGACGGCTTGGCCTCGGGTGCACCGATGTGGCGCAACGTGATTGCCGCGCATATTCTGAGCGAGGGAATCGGTGATGCGGAGAGAAGGTTGATCACGCCGCGGATAGCTTCCTGATCTCCAAACCGAGCTGCGACCATACCCACGAGGTCGGCGTACTCGCCGCTGGCCGATTGCGATGAGTCTGCCACGAGCCCTTTCGCTTCGTCGCCGAGTTCGACCAATTCATTGATACCTTGAATGACACGGTGCTCCGTGACGGAAAGGTAACTTCCATACCCATTGCTCTGATTCACGTCGCCAAGGCGGGTTGAGAGTTCGGCCAACGATTCGAGAACCATCCTGGCCCGCGTGCGGACTTCCTCCGACATGTCTTTGCCAAGCGCTTTTCCGGCCTCCCAACGCACGCGCCAGCGCATGTCTTCGGACGTGGTGCCCTTGCCATATTCGTTGACGAATTGAGCGAGAAGGTGGTCGTCATCCAAGAGTCGGCCCAAGCGCGCAACGACGGGCGGCGAGTTGGTCATGCCGGCGGCATGGCCGATCCCGGCGCGGACAAAATCGGGATGGTAGTGTCCCAGGAGGCCAAGCACCATCGGCTCGCCCAGCGATCGCTCCTTCATCGCGTCCAGCAGGACGGTGTGCATGGCTCCATTGTCTGGCACATCGAGGGCAGATCCATAGAGGAGGCGTGTGCTTGCATCCCCAGGGATCTCGGCGAGAACCATTGCCGCTGCAATGCGTTGCGAGTGCCCGTTGCTGAGAAGCTGATTCAGTTCCGAAAACTTGATCCCCACTCGCAATTCCTCTTCGAGGACTGAAAGCGCCTGCTCACCCAGGGCGGCGAGTTCGTCCCGCAGCTTAGGAATCGACTGAAGGTTTTCTAACGTGGGTACTTGAAGGGCATTGGCCAATTGGGCGAGGAGGATCCTCGCTCGATTGCCAGGATCAACAGCGGTATCAGATCGGCCAACGAGAGTCGCGATGACGATAATGGCGATCAGAAGGAAGAGGCGCGTATTCATGCAGCACTCCGGAGACAACGTACCGGCCGCTTCAGTTTTCCAGGCCCAACTTCATCCGTTTCGCTTCTGCCCTCAGGTCCATCCAATAGGCCACCGCCAGGAGGAACGGCGACACGGCGAATACAAAAATCGGCCAGAACGGATCGCCGAGGCGGAACGAAGTCCATCCCAGTGCAATCCCGACGATCCAGACGAGCACCCGCCGTGATGTTGTATTCAAGAACTGCATCTTCGTCAGGGGAGCTGTCGGCCTGAGAAGCTGGCCTGAGCTGGCGACCGGCGTCAATGTTCTCCCGCGGGATGCGCGTGCGAGAGCGGACTGAATGAGACCTGCGCCAACCATCAGAACTTCTTCATGTCGCGGGTGAGCCGCCGCAGCTTCTGACCTTGCTGCTCTCGGATGAGCGGCAGGTCGTAATAGTGGCCGCCCTTTTCCAGTTCGGCCTGGAGATCGAGTCGAACCGGTTCGTTCCAGTTGGGTGGAACGTATACAAGAATCTCCCCCGTCTTCAGGTTGAACACGTTCGAGTACTTCGTCGCGTACTGCCCCTCCTGTTTGCTGGCGCGAAGGATGTGAATCGCGTTGGTCGGCGAGGGCGAAGGCTCCTTGTCCAGAAGCTCCTGCGCAACCGCCCCCCGATACCCCATCGCGCAGGACTGCTTTGAACGCTTCACGTTCAGACGACCGTCCATGGCACGGATCCCTGCCGACGCGCCGGTACGATCTGCGAGGAAGATCCGAGCGTACGAGAAGCTGGGTTCCCAGTGCGTCTCGAAGAACCGGATTGCCTCCTCCACCGTCGCGCAAGTTTCCAGCATGCGTTGTGCGGGATTCCCTCGGACTTCCTTGAGCACCGGGTCTCGCTCCCACGACTCCTTGAATCCGGCAACCCAGTCGAAGGCGAGCCCGGCGGCGTTGACCCCACCCTGGCCCCAGCCGTTGCCGAAGCCGACGAAGGCGCAGCCGTGCCGGCCGTCCTCGCCAGGGATAAACCAGATGCGCGTCTGGGGATCGGACCAGTCCTCGTTATTGCAGAAGAGGACTTGGTCACCGTCGGTTAGCATGAAGATCGTGCAGGCGCTGGCAGGGACAACCGTCAGGGCTGCGATCCAGAGCGCGAAGGCGACGCGGATCGCCGACCGGGAATTTGTGGACGTTTTCATGCGGAGGGGAGGCGTTGATTCTGATGTGAGACCCAGGAAACCGGAACGATGTTGCTGCCGATTCGCTCCTTTCGATCCCCGGTCCGTCCGCCAATCAAGTGGAGTGGAGCCGTCGGCGGGCGGAATTCCGAGGTGGGCAGCCCAACAATTCCAAAGCCGGTCCAGGGTGGCGGCGCTTAGCGGCGTATCAAACATCTTCATTCAAGGTCGTACGCAAGTACTCCTCCAAGTCCGGCCCGGTCGGATTTCGCAGCACTGTGGTCAGCCACGCGTCCCGCTCGAAGCCGATGACGCGAAGGTCCCACACGCAGGCCGCCAACCCCGTCGGTGTCCGGTAGTCGAGGGCCTCCGGGTCATTGGTGGGTGAAATGTAGACGTGATGGTGCAACTCGTTCTCGTCGGCCCACCAGTCCACGAAAACGAAATTGGCAGTCCGGCCATCATGAATTCCAAGAAATCCGACCGAATAATGCAGGAGGCAACATGGTATCGCGTTGAGGCGCTCCGCCGCGACCCGCATGGCGGCCTGGACCAACTCCGGTCGCGGTGCGGGCCGCCGGTAGGCGATGCCGTAGACCTTCAGCCGCCAGCCAGCGTGTTCCCAGATTTCGAGGAAGCGGATCGGGCGCGGTTCGTAGGGCTGCAACGGTTTCATGGACATGGGTCGTCCAGGGAGTCCATCCCCATCCGTCCGCGAGAGACTGCGGTATGCATCCCGCAGGCAGCCATACAAAGGAGCCTGGTGTCCACAAATGTGGAAATGTGTCGCGGGCCCGTGCGGAGTGCGAAGCGCCGCGGATCACTGGACGCAGTCCCGTCCGTGTCGTCGTTCTCGACGAGGGTCGCGACGCCACGGCTCATCACCACCCCACGTCCGCCAGCCTGCACGAAGGACACGTGCAACGGACGACCGGCCGGCATCATGATCTCATCCCGTGCCACAGGCAGGTGCGCCGCCTTCAGGAGCGTCCGGATTTGGCGCTTGAGCAGGCGGCGGTCTGCTGCGGGCGCGTTCGGGGGGACGGTGGCGAGGATCTGCCAGACGGAGTGGCTCGGCAAACGTTCAATCCTGATGGAGCTGAAGCCGGCATCGACGAGGGTGCGGTGGAGTCCGACATGGGGAGAGTAGATGGTCGCAAACGTCGAGGAGCCAGGACTTCACCCTATCGCGCTCGGCTTCATCGGCGACCCGTTGAGCATCGCCGGGGTGGACTGGATGCGCGGATTCCGCGGTCTTCATGTTGCGGACCCTGATCGTGGCTGGTTTTCAGCGACCGCGGATGTCGGATTCCCACCCCTGTCGAAGTCCGCACGTAGCACCTTGCCGTTCATTTCCTCACGCCAATCCCTGACATCGCTGTTTGAACTCCGTGGCCCGGTCACAGCACCGGACCGTGCGCAGGTTGGATCCGTCAGGTCATGGCGCAGGCCGAAACCTAGTCAATCGCGGGTCATGGTCATTTGCCGTTAAGGCCCTCCATCCAACTCCGGCGCAGCCCGTCCTCCCAGTCGGGTGCCGCGCCTGCCAGAGCGGTTATCAACTTCCCCGCGGTCGGCTTCCGACTCGCCTTGGGACAGGCCAGGAGGAGGTCACGGACCGTCAAGCAGGCATGTTCGATCAGGAAATCCGGATCCCAACCGAGGGGGCCATCGGACCTCCTGGCCGTTGAGCGTGCTCGATAGAGCCCGGTGACGATCCCGAGGCAGGTGATCACTGCGCCCGCGATATCACCCCTCTGCAACTCTTGCTGCCATTCCTCCGTCCAGTCGGACACGGATTCCGCGAGCAGTTCCCCAGCCGCCTCGCCGGGACCTACGTAGCCCCACGAGTGCGACCCCGCCCGCTGGGTCAGATCTTCCAGTTCCAGGCTGCAAACCGCGTTGCAGACCGCCTGAGCTACGTCCTCGACTGAGGGTCCTGCGAGCTTTGCGCCGGCGGCGCGATCGGCGCCGATCGATGCCTCCGCCTCCGACAGCAACTCGGGGTGTCTCTCCAGTAGGCGTCCGAGGACGTTGCGGACTTGGCTGGACGTCAGGCGGGTCACAAACTCTGTCGTCCGCCTACCCTTTCGTGGCCCGTCCGAGTGTTTGGGTCCCGCCATTATTCCAGCCCTCCGGCATCGAGTTGTTCGATGAGCACCCTCTTTTTCGCGTGGGCCACCCTGATCTCCGCCAAGCGTCGGTCAAAGTCGGGTGCGGCGCGCTGCCGGGCCGTGATCTCCCGAAGATCCAGCAGCATCTGGACGGCCTCTGAGTAGGCCTTCGTCTGCCTCGTCGCGATGAGCTCATTGATCTTGGCCCAAGCCTGGGGTACTCGCGTCGCCAGCAGTTCGAGATGCGTCTCACGAGCTGCAGCGGCTTCCCGCACTCGACGAGCCTCTTCTTCCGCCGCCCGTCGCGCGTCCTCCTGCTCTCGCGAGGTCCGGATCCGCTTCGCCGCGGAGAGCAGATCCCCTGCGGTTCTTGGGCGCACCGCCGGCTTTGGGTTTCCCTTTGACCGTCCCTGCTCGAAGCGGTTTCGCAGTTCGATGCCAATCTGGCTCTCGTTTCCCTCCAGGAGGCGCATCAAGAGATCGTTCTTCTCCGGCGCGGGCAAATCCGCGACCCATCGTTCCATCTCGGCGGCGTCTTGGGTGGGGACCACCAAGTCCGGACTGGCCGCGGCAGCAGCCGAGACCAGATCACGATCAATTTCGAGGAAGCCGATCAGGCTCACCAGCGCCGGCGACAACGAATTCAGGCCAGCCGGCACGGGAGGTTCCATCCCGGCCTCCTGGTCTCCGAGTTGAATTCCACGCAACCACGCAAGGTAGAGTGCCCGGAAATCGCCGCTCGCAAGCTCCGTGCGTATCCCGACCAGATCCCCGAGCAATCCGTCTCCCTGGATCGCATCACCCCATCGTCCGTCCTCGTGGGAACAAAATCGAAAGATGACGTTTGCTCCATCGATGGACACGGTCAGCGGATCGCTGAATTTACCACGACCCCGAGCGTACAGGCCGGCGGTCTCCACGTTCAACAGCCGGACGGGGAGTCTGAACATCAACAGGCGTGTTCCCCAATTGGCGACGTGCACGAAAGCATCGAAGTACTTCGCCATCCACATGTCCGCGTCGCCCTTGAAGCTGCCGAACGAATACTCGTTGGTGAAGGAGGTCGTCGTGATCCGCGCCCGCGTCGAACATCCTCGCAGGGTTTGAATCTCCTCACGGCTCAACGGTCGGTCGATGGCCTGGAATTCGTAGTACTGATACGCGCTCATGGCATGGCTGGGACAGGGCCGCTTTCGGAGGCCGACGTCGGTGTGAATCTGGTGTCCAAGTCAGTTCCGGATGCGTTCGCGACCTGACCGTGGGTGTCTATCGCTGACGTCGCGGTCGCGTTGACCTTGGCGGCATTCGTCCCACTGCCTGGCATCCGGTTTCCCCATCTCCCGGAACACCTCGTCGAGCGCGGTATAACCTCGGGTCTTCAGGCAGCGATCGGCTGCGGCGAGGGCGGCGAGTTCGAGTTCCCTGCGGTTCATGATCGTCTCGGCGGATGCCGAATCGAGGATTCCGTTCTGGAAGGCCGCCGGCAACCCTCGGTTCCGGGCGTCGCATTGAGCGCGGCAGCGGACGAACAGCAACGGCGCCCAGGAAGCCGGGCCGACGCTCCGTGGGGTGAGTCAAGTCGGCGCTGGTCGGGTATTGTGTGTCCTGAACCCCCGACCCACAACGACCTGAGACCCATCGTATGCCAAACTCGCCCCCGGTCAGGCGAAGGCATGTTGGCCTGCGGCATCGGATTCCGGCTGCCAAGGGGCTTGTCCTCGCGATAGCGCCCATGCTATCATTTCCCCGTCAGATGAGAGTCGTCGTTGTGGACACCAGCGTCTTCGTTGCCGCGTTGCGGAGTGCGGATGGCGCCTCGCGCCAGGTGTTGCGATTGGCTCTAGAAGGTGCGATCGAGCCGGTGATGGGGCAGAAGCTCTTCCTGGAGTTCCTGGATCTGTTCGAGCGCCCTGGCGTTTTCGACGATTGCCCGGTGCCCGCCGAGGACCGGTTGGCGCTGTTCGAGGGCTTCCTCTCGACCTGTCGTTGGTGCGAGGTGTTCTTCCTCTGGCGGCCGAACCTGCCGGACGAGGGGGAGAACCACGTCGTGGAACTCGCTGTCGCCGCGGGTGCGGGCGTGGTTGTCACCCACAACGTGGCCGATTTCGGCGGGGAACTCCGATTCCCCGGGGTCGAGGTCATGCGACCGAGAGAATTCCTGAAATTGATGAGGTGAACCATGGCAACGATGACCATACGACTCCCTGATGCAAAGCACGAGCGGCTCAAGCAGCTTGCGGCACGACGGGGGATCAGCCTGAACAAGCTTATCGAGGAATGGTCCTCGATCGCGTTGACCGAATTCGACACCGAAGCCCGGTTTCGGCTCTTTGCGTCGCGCGGCGACCGCAAGCGCGCCTTGGCCGTCCTCGACAAGCTCGACGCCGCTCTGGGCTCCGGCACGCCGGCCCGACCGCGGAAGGCTGGCTGAGAGGCTGGAGCGGTCCGCGGGTACATTTCCGAGAAGCCGCCATGCCCGACGAAAGCGCGAGCATTCGCCCGGAACGGGGGGTGCTCCTGGGCTGGGATGGAACGCCTCGAACCATCCGCAGCGCCGACCGGCCCTCTGTGGGATGTGTGCGGGTCGGGCCTGTGAACACGGCGTCAACCGAGTGATGGGCGACTGCGGTCAAGCACTGAGGAAGCACTCGACGAGTACTGGAGGCGAGGGTCGGAATCGAACCGACGAATGGGGCTTTTGCAGAGCCCTGCCTTACCACTTGGCTACCCCGCCCAAAGGACGGCGATTGTCGGGATCGGTGAGGTCGAGCGCAAGGGGAAGTTTGGCAGGGCAAGTTTGGCAGGGGACGCTTTGCCCGTGCATTCCGGAGTTGTGGGTGGAGGCGCGAACTTCGCGAAGCATGGCCTCGGAGGGCCGAGTTCCACGAGGCCGCAACGATGGGGTGCGTTGGGATGAGGACTCGCGGAGCTCGTCCCTCCGATTGGCGGCCTCCTCACCGACAACTTGGGGATGCACCGACGTTTTGCTTTCGATATCGGGGAGGAATCCGATTGACAGGGCGGGGTGAGGTCCGGCACAACGCGGGTCCTTTCGCGAGAAAGGGTCTCATTGCGAGTGGGTGAGGGACTGGCCCGAGGACCCCACGGCAACCGGCGGCCACCGGCAACGCGGCCGTGACCAGGTGCCAATTCCAGCCCGGCGGGTGTCGGGGAAAATGAGAGGAAGGCCGGACGGTTTCTGGATCCTCTTCTCATGCGCAGGGAAGGGGATTTTTTGTGGAGTCCCCCCGGCGTTGCCCAGAAAGAAGAAGGTATGGAGCCGTCAGGCACGTTCATGAAGGCGCTGAAGTGTCGGGAGTGCGGGCACGAGTATCCGCTCGAGGCGACGCATGTGTGCGAGTTCGATTTCGGGCCGCTGGAGGTGGTGTACGATTACGAGCGGGTGCGGAGCCACCTGACGCGGGGGGCGATCGAGGGCCGGCCGCAAACGATGTGGCGGTATCGGGAGCTGCTGCCGGTGGCGGGGGAGCCGACGGTGGGGGCGCAGGTGGGGTTCACGCCGCTGGTGCGGGCGGACCGGCTGGCAAAGCGGCTGGGGATCCGGGAGCTTTGGATCAAGAACGACGCGGTGAATTACCCGACGTTGTCCTTCAAGGACCGGGTGGTGAGCGTGGCCTTGAGCCGGGCGCGGGAGCTGGGATTCGAGACGGTGGCGTGCGCCTCGACGGGGAACCTGGCGAACTCGGTGGCGGCGAATGCGGCGGCGGCGGGGTTGGAGGCGTATGTGTTCATCCCGCACGACCTCGAGCAGGGCAAGGTGCTGAACTCGCTGATCTACGGGGCGCGGGTGATCGGGATCCGGGGGCATTACGACGAGGTGAACCGGTTGTGCGCGGAGATTGCGGGCAAGTACGGGTGGGCCTTCGTGAACGTGAACATGCGGCCGTACTACGCGGAGGGATCGAAGAGCATGGGCTTCGAGATCCAGGAGCAGCTCGGGTGGCGGATTCCGGCGCACACGGTGGTGTGCATGGCGTCGGGGTCGCTGCTGACAAAGATCCACAAGAGCTACCAGGAGTTCTCGAAGCTGGGGCTGGTGCCGGCGGTGCCGTGGAGGATTCACGGGGCGCAGGCGACGGGGTGCAACCCGATTTCGGCGGCGCACAAGGCGGGGCTGGACTTTTTCAAGCCGGTGAAGCCGGACACCATTGCCAAGTCGCTGGCGATCGGGACGCCGGCGGACGGGTTCTACGCGTTGAAGGTGATGAAGGAAACCGGGGGGTCGAGCGAGGACGTGAGCGACGACGAGATCCGGGAAGGGATCCGGTTGCTGGCGGAGTGCGAGGGGATTTTTGCGGAGACGGCGGGCGGGGTGACGGTGGGGGTGGCGAAGAAGCTGATTTCGCAGGGGAAGATCCCGGGGGACGAGCCGGCGGTGCTGTGCATCACCGGCAACGGGTTGAAGACGCTGGACGCGGTCGAGGGACACGCGGGGTCCACGCGGGAGATCCGGCCGAGCCTGCGGGAGTTCGAAGCGGTGCTGGCGCAGGACAAGCCGGAGCTGACCCGCTGATTCGCAAGCGCGCTCGACGTCGCTGCCGGCGGGCGCCAAGATCACCCAACATCCATACGACATTTCGGGAGACATTTATGCCGATCCAAGTCCGCATACCGACGCCATTGCGCAAACTGACGAACAACGAGGAACTGGTGCCGGTCACGGCGGGCACCGTGGGCGGGGCCATTGCCGAGCTGCAGACGCGGTTTCCGGGGATCCGGGAACGCCTGCTGGACGAGCAGGGGGCGGTGCGCCGCTTCGTGAACGTGTACGTGAACGAGGAGGACATCCGGTTCCTCCAGAACCAGGAGACGCCGCTGAAGGAGGGGGATGAGGTGAGCATCATTCCCGCCATTGCCGGCGGTTAGGAGAGGACATTTCGATGGCTACCAAGAAGAAAGCGGTGCGGCCGGGGCCGGGGTGGGGCGGGGGGACGTCGGCGAGGGGTGCCGCCTCGAAGACGGGGGACCGGAAGGAGGAGCGGAAGGAAAAGCGGCGGTTCTGGCTGACCTACCCGACCCGGTTGATCACCAGCCCGGTGATCTGGCAGCTCAGTCAGAAGTTTCCGATCGTGTTCAACGTGCGGCAGGCGAGCGTGACGGACGAGATCGGGATTTTGTGTCTCGAGCTCGAGGCCACGCGAACCGAACTCAAGGCGGCGATCTCCTGGCTCGAGAAGCAGGGCGTGAAGGTCGAGCCGGTGGAGATCAACGTCATCGAGAGCTGACGGAGGGGACGGCGGGCGGGTGCCCGCGCCAGATGTCCACGGATCGGTCGTTGGCCTGGCGGGGGCCTGGGGTGCTGCGGCCGCGGGCGACGTCCTGTTCCAGGAGGCGGACGAGGCGCTGGACGATTTCGGGATGGTGGGCGTGGAGGTTGTCGCGTTCGCCGGGGTCGCGTTCGAGGTGGTAGAGCTGGACCGGGGGCAGGTCGCGGGCTGCGGGCGAGCCGGGGCGCGGTTCGCTCCATCCGCCGGAGTCGGGGGCGAGGATGAGTTTCCACGGGCCTTCGCGGAGGGCAAAGGTGCCGTTGATGGAGTGGTGGATGATGGATTCGCGGACGGGGTCGGACCTGGTTCCGAAGAGAACCTGGCGTAACGAGACGCTGTCCTCGGCGGTGTCGGGGGGCAGGGGTTGATCCAGGATGTCGGCCACGGTGGCGAAGAGATCGTTGAGGGAGACCGGGTGGGGATAGTGGGAGCCGGGGGGGATGCGACCGGGCCAGCGGGCGATGAACGGGACGCGATGGCCGCCCTCGAAGATGTCCGCCTTGTGCCCGCGGAAGGGGCCGCTGGGGTGATGTCCGGCGGCGGCGAGCGCCGGGAAGTCGGCTTCGGGCGAGCAGCCGTTGTCGGCGGCGAAGGCGACCAGGGTGCTGGATTCGAGGCCGTTCCGGCGCAAGGCCGAGAGGACTTCGCCGATGGCGGCGTCGGTCTGAACGGTGAAGTCGGCGTAGGCATTGAGGCGGGTGTGGCCCTGCCATTCCGGGGTGGGAACGATGGGCGTGTGGGGCGACGCGAGGGCGAGGTAGAGGAAGAAGGGGCGGCCCGCACGGGCGTCGGCGGCGCGTTCCTCGACGAAGGCGACGGCCTGCCGGGTGAATTCCGGCAGGACTTCCATTGCATCGAAGCCCGGGGCGGTCGGGCCGCGGCGGGTGCGGCGGTCGCGTCCGTGGAACCACGGGAAATCGGCGTCGCGATCCGGCACCTGGGTGACGCGATCGTTCTCGATGTAGGCGTAGGGCACCATGTCGAGGGAGGCGCTGATGCCGTAGAAGCGATGGAAGCCCAGCGGGTTGGGACCGTTTCGGATGGGCTGGGCGAAGTCCACGTTCCAGACCTGGTCGCGGGATTCGATGCCGAGGACGTTGATGGTGCGATCCGGGAGGACGGACCAGTCCATGCCGAGATGCCACTTGCCGATGCAGGCGGTGCGGTAGCCCTGGGACTGGAGAAAGGCGGCGAGGGTGAGGCGGTCGGGAGGGATGAGGTGGGGGCTCAAGCCGCCGAGGACACCCTGGGCGAGGCGCGATCGCCAGGCGTAGCGGCCGGTGAGGATGCCGTAGCGGGTCGGGGTGCAGACGGAGGAACCGCTGTGGGCATCGGTGAAGCGCAGGCCTTCCCGGGCGAGGCGGTCGAGGTGGGGAGTGCGGATGCGGCCCGTGGGATGAAAGCTGGAAACGTCGCCGTACCCCTGATCATCGGTGAGGATGTACACGAGGTTGGGGCGGGTTGCGGGCGGGTGGGGCGGCGCTGCGGCGGGGGTGCGAATGAGACTCGAGGGCAGGGTGAGGAACGCGAGGACCGCGAAGACGAGCGAGGGGATGGAGTGACTGGGCATGGGGCGGGGGCGACGGACGGGATTCGGGACGGGATTCGGTTCAGCCCCGGGCGGCGCGGCCACGTCCGAGGAGGACCAGGAGGGCGGCGAGGAGGAAGAGGAGGACGCCACCGGCGACACCGAGCCCGGCCAGTTTGAGGAAGCGCCCCCGGCGGATGAGGCGGTCGGTCTTGAGGCGTTCGAGTTCGAGGAAGGCTTCGAGCTGTTCCTCGGCGGCGACGACGCGGAGGGGATCGTCGCGGAGCCTGAGAGTCCACCAGGGTTCCTGAGGTTGACCGAAGGCCGGTGGAAGATCGTGGAGTTCGTGGGGGGTGGCGGGGCGGAAGCCGCGGGATTCCCAGAAGGGGCCGGGTTCACGGAGCCAAAGCCGGAGGCTGCCGAGTTGCTGGGCCAGGGCGAGGATCCGGTCCCAGAGCGGGCCGGTGCAGGTGTCGTCCGGGTCGGGGCGGCGGAGGGCCAGGCTATGGACCTGGGCGTGCGGGCCGGCCGCCCGGAGGCCCACCGCGGCGACGATCCAGTCCTGGGGATCGAGGGCGAGCTGGAACTCGGTGAAGCGTCGTTCGAGTTCGAATTCCGGGAGGCGGCATTCCCGCCACAGGCCGCGCAGCGCCTCGAGGTCGTCCAGGGTGGCGCGCCGGACGGTGACGCCTTGGGGATCCATGGGCGCAGCGTACCGGGGGAGTGCGGGAGTGACCAGACTTAGGGGACGGCGGCGCTGCGGAGGACGTCGCTGCGACCGGGGTGGGCGACGGCGTATTCGAAGCCGTTGCCGGTTCCGGCGGCGCCGTAGCGGCCCCGTTTGTCGATGGCGAGGAAATTGATGTCGAGGCGGGTGCCGGGGGCGTGTTTGCGCTGGATGGCGCGGATGGTTTCGATGCAGGCGTCCTGGGGATGGGCACCGGCGCGGATCCGTTCGACGACCTGGAAGCTGCCGCAGAAGCGCATGATGTTTTCGCCCACGCCGGTGGCGCCGGCGGCACCGACGTCGTTGTCCACGTAGAGGCCGCTGCCGATGATGGGGGAATCGCCGACGCGGCCGGGCAGTTTGTAGGCGAGGCCGCTGGTGGAACAGCCGCCGGCGAGGTTGCCATCGGCGCCGAGGATGACCAGGGCGATGGTGTCGTGGCCTTCGGGCGGGGCGGCACCGGCGCCGGCCCGGGCCTGTTCGGCCTGCCAGCGGAGCCACTTGTCCCGTTCGGCATCGGTGAGCAGCCGGGTGTCACGGAACCCCTGTTCGAGGGCGAACCGCCGGGCGCCGTCGCCCACGAGGAGGACGTGGCGGGTTCGTTCCATGACGGCGCGGGCCACGGCGATGACCGGGAGGATGCCTTCGATGCCGGCCACGCTGCCGCAGCGGTGGGTGGGGCCGTCCATGATGCAGGCATCCAGGGAGACGACGCCCTCGGCGTTCGGGGTGCCGCCGGCTCCGACGGAAGTGACCGAGAGGTCTTCCTCGGTGACGGTGATTCCCTGGACCACGGCATCGAGGAGGGAGCCGCCGGATTCGAGGGTGCGGAGGGCGGTGTCGTTGGCGGGCTTACCGAAGGGCCAGGTGGACACGACGAGGGGAACGGGGGCGGCTGCGGAGCGGGTGGATTGCGGGGACTGGCAGCCGGAGACGCCGGCGAGGACGGCTCCAGCCGTGGCGGAGGCGAGGAAGGAGCGACGGTCGAGGCCGGCGGGTTCGGGAGCGGGGACCTCGGAAGAGGCGGGGACGGGATTCGGGGGATCGATCGGCCCGTTCAACGGTCGGCGCATATGCAAGGAGGCGATGGGGACGGTGCACGGGTCAAGAACGATGGTCATCCTGGCGGCTGGGGCGGTGCATAACGGAGTTGTGGGGAGAGGTGCGAATTCCGCGAAGCGTCGTCTCGGAGGGATGAGTTCCACGAGGCCGCAACGGTGTGGAGCGTTGGGTTGAGGACTCGCGGAGCTCGTCCCTCCGATTGGCTGCCTCCTCACCCACAACTCCGGGGTGCACCGCGGCTGGGGAGCGGTTGGGCATTGCCAAGGAAGGGGGGGGGCCTAGGCTGGGGGGCATGAACTCCCTGATGTGGAAGAGGCTGGCGGGCGCATTGCTGGGTGTGGCGCTGATGGCCACGGGTTGCGGCGAACCGGTGGAGAAGGTCGATCTGAATGCGCAGTTGGGGAATCTGTCCGGAGACGCCGACACGAAGATCAGTGCATTGGCGGAGATTGCGAAAATGGGGGCTGAGGCGGCAAGCGCGGTGCCGAGAATCGTGCCGTTGCTGGACGACGAGGACCCGATCGTGCGGCGGACGGCGGCCTATACGCTGGGGACCATCGGGCCGGACGCGAAAGCGGCGGTGCCGAAGCTGCGCGAAATGATGCGGACCAACGACCGGGATCAGGCGACCGCGGTGGCGAACGCCTTGCGGGCGATTGAGCCGGCCACGGTCGGGGATCTGCGGATCGAGAACGTGGCGAACTAGGCCGCAGCCGGGGTGGGGACGGGGTTGATCTTGCGGGTTCGATAATGTGTTTTGGGCGGCACGCCCCCACTCTGCACTTGCCTAAGCCGGGCGGGCGGGTTCCCTTTTTCGGGCAGCCCGAAAACCATTAGCGGACAAGTCACCCACGAATATGAATGCGCCCTCCATTCCCGTCCGGCCCAGCCGGCGGGGATTCACGTTGATCGAACTGCTGGTCGTGATCGCCATCATTGCGATCCTGGCCAGCATGCTTCTGCCAGCCCTGGCCAAGGCCAAGTCCAAGGCGCAGGGCATCCTGTGCATGAGCAACACCAAGCAGTTGATGCTGGCGACGCACCTGTACGCGGGCGACAACGACGACCGGTTTCCGATGAACGTGCATGGCGGGGTGGCGCAGTCGGGGGCGATGATCACCCAGAACACCTCGGGGTATTTTCCGTGGGTCATGGGGTGGCTGACCTGGGACACCAGTCCGCACAACACCAACAAGCTGTACCTGATGGACGATCGCTGGTCGGTGCTGGCCAAGTACAGCGGCCATTCGGCGGCGATCTACAAGTGCCCGGCGGACAAGCTGATCTCGAACCCGCAGCGCGGGCGGGGCTGGACCGAGAGGGCGCGGAGCATCTCGATGAATGGGGCGGTGGGGAAGGGCAACAAGGCGGCGACCGACAGCCTGTTGAGCTGCGAGAAGATTTTCGAGAAGACCACGGATGTCACACAACCGAGTCCCTCCGAGCTTTGGGTCTATGTGGACGAGCATCCGGACAGCATCAACGACGGGGCCTTCTTCAATTCGCAGACGGACCGGCGGTGGATCGACCTGCCGGCCAACTACCACAACAACGCCTGCGGGTTCGCGTTCTCCGATGGACACTCCGAGATCAAGAAGTGGAAGAGTTCGGTGACCCGCGAGGTGCCGAATTTCCAGTTCACGCCGCCGCCGGTGCCGGTGGGGGATCACGACTGGACCTGGACGCTTCAGCGGACCTCGGCGCCGGTGCGGCGCTA